>JBBQDF010000305.1:0-4244 GCA_038319475.1 Thermoanaerobaculia bacterium | reverse complement strand
ATGTCAGCGGCGAAACCTCCGGTGTCCGTGGCGAATCGAAAGAGTGTAGCGGTGTAGAAAGCGCCTTTGGTTGGGAGGGATCGGGGGCAGGATCCCGCACGCGGGAGGGTGCGGCGCGAATGCTCACCGGGACTTCTTCGGGAGCTCCGCTTGCAGGAATGAATCGAGCACGGTGTTGAACCTTTTCGGGTCGTCCATCATCACGAAGTGACTGACGTTCTCGAAGGCAATGTAGCGCGCGCCGGGCGCGAGGGTCTGAACATACGTCTGGTAATCCGGCGGCCAGCCCGAGCTCTTCGCGACGACGACCAAGACCGGAACCCGGATCGGGTCGCCGCCCCAGATCTGCGGGTCGAGCATTCCCTCTCCCGCCCGGACGATGACAGACTGCGGGGTGGCGAGCATCGTCGTTCGGATGTGCTCCTTCTTGCGCGCGTCCGGCACGGAAGCCGTCATCCCGTTGACCATCTTTGCGAGACCCGCCGCGTAGTCCTGGCCCCCGCGATCCACCGGCCGTCGGGGGAGAACTGCGCATGAGCTTCGTTGAAACGGGATTGCGTGAACGGCACCGGTTTCCGGTCTCCGAAGAGCGGCAGCACCCAGAGATCCACGAGGGTTTTCGGGTTCACGTCTTCGTACAACAGATATTTCCCGTCCGGGGACCAGTCGTCGGTGTACTTCGCGTTGGAGGAATGCAGGAGCAGCCGCGCCTCGCCTCCGGCCGCGGCCTTCTCGTACAGATCGTAGCCTCCGCTCAGCGAAGAGGAGAAGGCGATCCTCGTTCCGTCGGCCGACCAGACGGGTGTCACCTCGTCCGAGGCGTCAAAGGTGACCCGGGAGCTCGTGCCGCGCGCCAGATCCGAGATCCAGACGTCGTCGGAGCCGGAGTTCGCGTCGGGGCGGTGCCAGGCCACCCGCTTCCCGTCGGGGGAGAGGCCGGCTCGACCATGTTGTTGGAATCCGGGATCGTCTCGAGCACGGTACCTTTCCGGTCCATCCAGGAGGCGCTCGTCGGATCTACGGTTCCCGCCCGATAAGCGAGCGCGCCGCCACCCGCGGCGGTGAAAGCCCCGAGGCCTGAGATCGCCGAGTCCCCGCGTGCGCTGACGGCGACCGACAGGGGCTCGCCGGTGAGCTCCCCGCGTTTTGCATCGAACGCCTGAGCCAGAAGGGCGTTCTGTCGCCGGAAGACGAGGTGCTCTTCCGAATACGCGGCACTGGTCATGTCCGCGAGAAGCTTCTTTCTTTTCGGCGACCCCAACTCTCCGAGATACAGACCTCGCGTCTCCGAACCCCCCGCCATCACCATGAAGAGATAGCGCCGGCCGTCGGGTAGGAACGAGGGCCAGCGGTGGCTGTTTTCCTGACGCGCACCGTCGAGTTGCGTCAGAGGCGTGGAGGAGCCTCCCGGGGAGGCGGGGATCCGGTAGAGGCCGGAAACGGCCGAGGGTGAGAAGACGATGACTCCTTCGGCAGACCAGGTGCCTCCTCGCGGGTCGGCGGCTTCGCAGAGCACCTGGGCCGGGCCGCCCGCCACGTCGACGCGCTTCAGGACCCCCTGTGCGAAGAACGCGACGGATTTCCCGTCCGGTGACCAGAACGGGTACTTCGCTTCCGTTGTGAACGGCACCGCGCGCGACTCGCCCGAGTCGAACGAATGGATGTAGAGAGACGGATTGGCTCCGGACGTCGTGAACGCGATCGACCGTCCGTCGGGGGACAGGGCCAGGGTCGCGGAAAACGCCTCGGCGGGGGGCGCGGCAACCTGGAAGCGCGTCGGGCGTCGGACGGGCTTTGGTCTTAAAACCTCTCTGGCGAGGAGAGCCGCCGCGGCGGCGGCGAAGACGCCCGCCGCGATCCACGCGATCCGCTCGCGTCCCGCCCGGCGCGACCGGACGGCCACGGGTGTCCCCGACGACGAGCCCTCGCCGATCCACTTCAACTCGCCTTTCAGGTCCGTCGCGCTCTGCCAGCGATCATCCGGGTTCTTGGCCAGGCAGGTCCGAACGACGCGATCGAGCGCCGGGGGAGTCATCGGCTGGAGGCTCGCCAGCGGCGGCGGATCGCTCGACATGATCGCCGAGATGAGAGACGCCTGACTCGTGGCGGCGAAGGCCTTGCGCCCGGCGGCCATCTCGTACAGAACCGCGCCGAAGGCGAAGATGTCGGTGCGCGCGTCCGCCTCCCGGCCCTCGAGTTGCTCGGGCGCCATGTACTGAAACGTGCCGAGGATGGTCCCTTCCTCCGTGAGAGCGGGCGAGCCCACGGCGGTGGGAAGCGCCGTCAAGCCGCTCACCGGCGACGTCTCCATCGCCTTGGCGAGACCGAAGTCGAGCAGCTTGACTCCCGACCTCGTCAGCATCACGTTTGCGGGCTTCAAATCCCGATGGACGATCCCCTGGCGGTGCGCGCGGTCGAGCGCGTCCGCGATTTCGACACCGCAGCGCAGCGTCTGGTCGAGGGGGAGCGGCCCCCTGGCGAGTCGGTCCGCGAGCGTCTGCCCTTCGGTGTATTCCATGACGAGGTACTCGGTCTCGCCTTCGCGCCCGACGTCGTAGATCGCGCAGATGTGCGGATGGGAGAGCTGCGAGATCGTTTTCGCCTCGCGCTCGAACCGCTGGCGGACGGCGGGCGAATCTGAGAGGTGGGCGGGAAGCACTTTGACGGCGACCGTTCGGTCGAGCCGCGTGTCGCGGGCCTTGTACACCTCGCCCATGCCTCCCGCTCCGAGCGGCGAGACGATCTCGTAGGGTCCGAGCCGCGAGCCGGGCGCGAGCGTCATCGCGGCGTCACTGCCTCAAATCTGCTGTCGAGTCGAGGACTCGTGAGCGTCATGGATTCTTCCGATCGGGAGTCCAGTTGAGGACGACCGTGATCGGAGGAGAGGACGGCGCTTCCGGCTCAAAAACGATGAGAAAGCGTTCCCCGTCGGGAGAGGCGGCGTAAAGGCTGTGGAAGTTGGGAAAATCGACGCGTGGCGTCCGCGTCTGGAATAGCAACTTCGGGCTCGAAATCTCGAGGCCGGCTCCCGCCTGCACGTCGACGGACATCAGCTTCCGGTCCTCGGCGAGATAAAACAGCTCCCGCCCGTCACGGCGCCAGGCCGGCTTCGATCCTCCCGCCGTCGAGACCTGCCATTTCTCGGCCATCGAAGGGAACGATCCGACGTACACCTCGGGCTTGCCGGATTCGTCGGAGGTGTAAGCGAGAAACCGGCCGTCCGGGGAGATCCGGGCCTCCCCCTCGTTGAATGGGCTCTGAAGAAGAGGCTTCGGTTTCCTCGGGCCTTCGAGCGCCAGGGTCCAGAGGTCCCCATGGTTCTTCGCGTTCTCCACTCCGAGGACGAGCAGGCGGCCATCGGGAGACCAATCCAGCGGAGCGACGGGATCTGGCATCTTCAGGAGCAACTCTTCGGCGCCGCTCGCCGCCGCTTTCAGATAGACGTTTAGCCTTCCCTCCCGGTCCGAGGCAAAGGCCAGTCGAGCGCCATCGGGAGACCAGACCGGGTAGACGTCGTACCGGGGATCGAAAGTGAAGCGCGACATCGTGCCGCGCGCGAGCTCGATCAGCCAGACGTCCGGCGTCCCGGTTTTGGGGTCGTCGCGGCACACCGCCAGGCGTTTTCCATCCGGGGAGAGTTCGGGGTCGGCATAATCTCCCGGGGGCCCCAGGGGCGCCTGCGCGTTGCCTCGTCGGTCGAACCACCGGAGCTGGTTTCGGATCGCCGCGACCGCTCCGTAGGCGAGCACGCCGTTGGACGAAGCCGAGAAGGGGGCGTACCCCGACTGCGCGGCTCCTCCGGTTCTTCCAATGCGCTCCGCGATCGCCGTCGGATCGCCCCGAAGCTGCAGGCTGCCCGCATCGAACCCCTGCGCGACAAGAGTGCCCTCCCGCACGAAGAGCAGGTATCCGGGAGGCGCGAAGATCGCGCGCGATTCCGCCGGTGCGAGGCGCTTGCTTTCATTCCCACCCAGGAGAGCCGTGTGGATCTCCGCTTTGGATCCGCTCGTCTCCACGAGGAACAGGTAATGCCGGCCATCCGGCAGGAACGACGGCCACGCATGCTCCCGCTGTCCAGCCGCGAGAGTCGTCTCGGCTGCGGGCGCGCCGCCGGCGGCGGCGACATGGAAAAGTGGGGCGTTCTCGGCCCGGCTGAAGACGATCGTTCCCCCGGGACTCCAGGCGCCGCCACGCCCGTACGGCGCCTCGCACAGGGTCTGCGCCGGACCCCCTGCTACGTCGAT
>JBBQDF010000304.1:0-4244 GCA_038319475.1 Thermoanaerobaculia bacterium | reverse complement strand
CCCTTCGGCGGCCAGTAGATGCGGCCTTCGGCGTCGAGCCGATCAAGCGTTTCGGGATGATAGCGCCAGTGACGGCCTGCCCCGATCTTTGCTGGGTCAACTCTGCGCCAGGGCTTGCCGCTTGCCCCTGCTGTCGTCCCCGCGCCCGTCAGGTTGTCCAGCATGTACCGCCCGCGATCATCCTCGTGGCGGTATTCCCTTTCAATCCATCCTTCGTCAGGCGCAGCCCTGAGCGTGTTGAACGTGACGGCCTGCGCGTCTTTCGCAAAATGCAGGATCACGTCGTGAAGGCGCGGCCATCTGCGCGTGGTGACGTGAGCGGCGGTCCGTCGCCAGATGATCTCGCTTTGAAAGTTGCGTGGACCGAACGCGGCATCAAGAAAGAGCTTGAGGTAATGGCTCGCCGTGGGATCGCAATGCAGGTACAGGCTCCCCGTTGGCTTCAAGACTCGGCGCAGCTCCACAAGCCGGGGGCCCATCATCGAGAGATAAGCCAGCATGTCGCTGTCGCCCAGGAGACGGCGAAACGCCTGCATCGCGTCTGAGGGCTTGCCCCCGGCCTCTACGATCTCCTGATAGGCGCGGGCGGCTTCCTCGTCCCACGTCCAAGTGTCCTCGAATGCTTTGATCTGGGCCGCCGCTCTGTGGCCGTTCCGTTCCCCAAACAGAACGTTGTAGTCCTGATTTGAGTTGAAGGGCGGGTCTAGGTAAACGAGATCAACCGTCTCGTCCTTGACGTACCGGCGCAGCACGTCCAGGTTATCGCCGTAATAAAGGACGTTCTCCAAGCCCGGCCTACCGGCCCTTCTTGGCTTTCCACCGGGCCAGCGCGGCCTTTTTGGCGCTCGCAGACCGCTGTTTTTTGCTCATGCCCTCCGCTCTTGCCTTGCCGCCCTTCGCTCCTCCTAGCCTGCCCAGGGCCACGGCGTGAGGATTCTTGGGCGGTTCCTCAGGTGGGGTGGTCTGCCCGGTCGCAAGGCGCACGATCTCAAGGACTCTGAGGGCCGGGTCGCGCGGTAGCTTCCTCGGACGTATCGCCACGGAGGAAGGCTAGCACGTTCCGCCCATGCGTGAGCGCCTTCGGATTTTCAAACTGACCCACTACCTGTCGACGGGTGAGGGGTCAGGGATGGGTCAGAGAGTTTGAGGCGCGTTGGGAGAAGTCGGGCTGGAGGCGAGCCGGGGCTTAAACGCTCGGGCTCAACCGGCCGCGCCGCGCCGCCTCGATGAAATCCGTGTACGCCGGCTCGAACCCCGCTTCCCGCATCACGGTCGCGATCTGGCCGCGGTGGTACGCGGAGTGAAGGGCGACGTGCGTCAGGATGTCCGAGACGGAATTCGACCACGCCTCTCCCTTGCTGTTCGTGTAGGCCGCCACACGCGAGAGGTCAGCGGGCCCCGAGCGGCGAAGAAACCCGGCCCACCGGACGGCGAGATCGTCGAACCCCGCGCCGCACTCGTCGAGCGAAAGGTCGGGCCAGATCGCCGGCTTCTCCGTCGCTTCGATGCGGGACAACCAGAGGCGTCCCGTTCCGACCAAGTGCCCCAGGATCTTCCGGGCCTTTTCGGGAGGACAGCCGGCGGCCCGGAGCGAAGCAAGCGCTTCGCGGTTGGCCCAGTGCTCGTAGGAGAAGAGCCGATCGAAGTCAGTCATCGCAGCACCCCTTCGCAAATAGAGGGCGCCTGGAGGGCCGGATTCAGAGGTCGGTTGCGGCGCGAAGCGCGAACCTCACGCGCTTGCGAACCCGTACGCCTCGCGGACCCATCCCTCGAAGTCCGCGTCGAGCTCGTCTGAGCGCTCCAGGCAGAAATGGTGCGCGACGCGGCCCTCCGGAGTCGTGCCGATCTTCTGGAACCTTGGATGAGGCACCCGCCGGTCGAGGACGAGCTGTCCGATCAGATGCATCTGACGGGGAGACACGATCAGAAAAGGCCGTCGAGCCTCGAAGACGATCCGGGTCTTGTCGGCCACGACCTTGAAGGGTCCGCTTCGGCGGACCAGCTTCTCGAGCAGCTCGAAGAGAGTGAAGATCCCCGGATCGCGGCCCGCAAAGAGCGCCGACATCGCGGACGGACGCGGGGCGCGAATCGCGGTCATCAATGACCGTCCGTCATTCGATTCGCGATTCGCGATTCGCGATTCGCGGTCGCGACTCCAGCCATTCCGCCACCGCGGCATGCCCCTTCGCGCGCGCCATCTCCGCGGCCGTTCTTCCATCCTCGGCGCGGGCGTCCGTCCGCGCGCCGTGCGCCAGGAGCAGTTGCACGAGCGCCATGTCGCCCTCGCCGGCCGCCTCATGGAGCGCGACATAGCCGGCCTGCTGCACCGCGTTGGGGTCGGCGCCGGCCTCGAGGAGCAGTCGGACCGAGACCGGATTATGCGAGGCGGCCGCCGCGTGCAGCGATTGGACCCGCATGTCGTTTTTCGCGGCCGCGGAGACGTCCGCGCCCGCCGCGAGGAGAATCCGAACGGCCTCGGGATGCCCGAAGAACGCCGCGAGCCCGAGCGGGAAAAAACCGTCCGGGGACCAGGCGTTCACTCGAGAGGGGTCCTCCTCGAGCAGCCGGCGGAGCACATCGACCCTTCCGAACGCCGAGGCTTCGAACACGTCGAGCGCCGCGCCGCGCGCGGTGAACGCCTCGGCGAGCTCGGGATGGCGGTAGTAGGCGGCGAGCAATATCGCCGAAGGCCCGTTCGGGACTCGCGCCGCGAGAAGCCGCGGGTCCCGGTCGAGCAGGGCTTCCACGTCGGCCTGACGGCCCGCCTTAACCGCCTCTATGAGCTCCAGGTTTGTTTCTGCCATGGTTTTCCGGTCTCCTGATTAACGAGACAACGCCAGCGGGGCAGGAAGAAATCCGTTCAATCGAACTCGAAGCGCGGAGGGTTCTGTTCGGGACCGATGCGGCCCGCGGCGATGTCGGCTTTGAAATAGCTCTCGGAGCGTATCGGACTTCCCGCGAGTCGGCGCAGCATCACGATCTGGCCCACGTGCGTGAGCGCGTCCGCGATGGGACCCTGAAACAGTTTCTCCGAGGAACATCCCGAGGCGGCCGCCGAAGCGAGCACGCGATCGAGCTCCTCGAGGCCCCGGAAGAATCTCCGCACGTCCGCCTCCCAGGAGGTCGGGGGCGTCTCTTTCCAGACGCCCTCTCCGTGAAGGAGGGAAACGGCCCAGTCGAAGAGGTCTCCGACGTGCGCGAGGACGTCGCCCGGCGTGCGCGTTCCCTCCTGCGGGCGGAAGCGGGCGAAGTCCGGAGGCGCGCCGCGCAGGGCTTTTCCGCCGCGATAGGCGAGTGTCGCGACGGTATGTCGAAGGAACTCGCGGCCGGCATTTAATTCCGTCATCTCGAACACCTCCTGCTTCCGTGACCTCGACGACCGTCAGCGCGCGTACGACTCCGCTCCGAGAAAGTGAAGCGAGACGTACGGCTCGGATCCGACGACCCAGCTGTCGTGCGGGATCGCCGGAATCGCGAACAGACTTCCGGCCTGGAGGTCGACCACCTGGCCGTCTTCAAACGCCGCGACCGCCGCGCCGGAGACGACCATCCCGACGTGGCCGACCGCGCACCGAGACTGTCCGAGATCCTGGCCGACGTGTTCCGACCACTTCCAGCCGGGTTCGTATGTCGCGCGGCCGATCGTCATTCCCTCGAGCCGCACGATTTCGAAGCGGCCCTTCGGGAAATGCCGCGTTTCGTCGGGAGCTTCGAAGCGTTTCAGCACGACGTCGATCATCCCTTCGCCTCCGCGGACTGAGAGCGCGCAGACCGCGCCCGCGCCGACGACCTCGCGATATAAGTCGCTCACGGATTCGGCCCCGGGAACTGTGAGGTCGATCCAGCCGATCTGTCCGACATTCCCCGAGGAAGGCATGGGTCGGTGCTCCCCGACCGCGGACGCTCGCGGCCTATTTCGAGATTTTGAACGTCCCCATCCAGCGATCCGCCGCTCCCTCATCGAACCCGTATCGTCCCGACATCCGGCCCAGTGTGAAGACGCGGCCCTTCGAGATCACCGCAGCGCCCTTCATGCGCAACGCGCCGCGGTTCTCCGGGTTCGTTTCCAGGATCCAGGTGATACCCGGCGATCCGGAAAAACTGGTCGGGGCGGACGAAATCAGCCTGGCGTCGGGAAGCAGCTTCAGGAATCTGTCCCGGGTCTCTTCCAGGGTCTGTTCAGGTTTTTGACGCCGCGCCGCCTTCGACAGGTCGACCCACGACACCATCGTCCGCTGATCTCC
>JBBQDF010000303.1:0-4245 GCA_038319475.1 Thermoanaerobaculia bacterium | reverse complement strand
GTCGAGTTGCGCCCGTCAGGCGGACGGATCGGTCGTTTGCGTATCGGACCATCCGGACAGCTTCGAGTGGTGCGTCAATCAACCGGCTATCGACGCGAACGGCGTGGTTTACGCAAACAGCGAGGACGGGTTTGTCTATGCGATCGGACCGGACGGCACGCTGCGCGGGAAAATCTTCCTGAATCTCGCGCTCGGCGCAGCGTACACACCGTTGTCGATCGCGGCCGACGGCCTGCTGTACACACAGAACAACGGCCATCTTTTCGTGGTGGGAAGTCCGCTGCGGCCCGCGCCCCGGCCGCCGCCCCGCCGCCGCGGTCCGCGTCTTCTCCGCGAGGCTGCTCACTCTGCCGGCGGAGGGGCGTAACGGCCTCGCGGGCGTTAGAGTTCCGCTATCGATCCGATTCCTTCCGCTCGCCAGTCCGCTACGTACGAAGTTGGCGCGCCGCTTCCGGGCGGCCCCGCCCCTTCCGCTGCGGAGCCTCCGCCCTCTCCGCAGGCCTCGCGCCCGCGCGCGATTTTCGTGACGCACGGCATGGGCAAGCAGATCCCCTTCGAAACCCTGGACCTGGTCGCGGAGGGCCTTCGCGCCGAGGACGCGCGGCGGCGCGGCGTTGCACTTTCGAGCCTGCCGGCGCCGCGCGTGCGCAGCGTGGTCCTCGACGGCGAGAAGCTCCAGCGCGCCGAGCTCGCGCTTTCCGGCGCCCTTGGGGAGCGCGAGGTCCACATCTACGAGGGCTACTGGGCGCCGCTGACGGAGGGACAGGTCAACCTCCGGGACGTGGTCGCCTTTCTCTTTCGCGGGGGGTGGAACGGCATCTGGAACGCGTCCCGCAAGAGGGGATTTCGCCGCTGGCTCTTCGACCAGTACCGGCTGATCGAGATCCCCGCTTCCACCATGGTCCTTCTCGGCGTCGCCGTCGCGGTGGTTTCGGGTCTGGCCGCGTTAAACGCCGCGGTCGCGCTGGTGGCCGTCGCCCGCTCGCCTCTGAAGGAACCTCCGAGGTGGCTTTCGGACTCTCTCTTCACCGATCTGTCGACTCTGATGAACCTGTTTCTTGTCGGGGCGCTCGTCTTCGGGCTCTCGCTGCTGGCCGCGCGGACCGTGCGCCGCCGGCCCCCGCGAAGTCTCCTGCGGACCGCGCTCGGCGCGGTTTCGGTTCTCACCTTCGCCGGCGTGCTCGGCGGGACCGCGCTCGCCGGCATCTCTCTACCCCTGCTCTTCTGGGCGCACGTTCAGTGCGCGGCGGAAGACATGGGGCCCGGAGTTCTCGCCCACGTGCTCGGCGCGAAGTTCGTCGCCCGGTTCAATGAATCGTTCGAGACGGGAGCGCTCGCCTGCGTGGCGGCCGTCGTGGTCGCGATCGTGCTCGTCGCGGCGGTCCGGCTGCTCGCCCGCGGGCGGAGAGAGTGGCGCGCCGGCGGCCGCCGCCTTCTCCTTTACGCCGCGGCACTGTTCGGTATCGCCGTGCTGCTCTCGGCATTCGCGGGCGAGGTCCGCGCCGCACTCCACCTCTGCCACAAGGCCGCCGGTTTCCCCGTCGTGCGCCGCGGGCTTTCGTGGGCTCTGCTCTTCGGACTGTCCCTGTGGATCCGATCTCTCCTCGTCCAGTACGTCGGCGACCTCGCCGCCTATGTCGCCTCCAATACGCTCGATCGCTTCCACGACCTGCGCGCGCGCATCAAGGACACCGTGTGGAAGAGAGCCAGGGCCGTTTACGCGGCCGCCTCCCCCGCCGGGGGCTTTGCCTACGAGGACTGCGTGCAGGTCGGCCACTCGCTCGGCTCCGTGATCGCGTACGACATCTTAAACCGCCTGGTCCTCGAAGACATCGCCGCCGGGCAGGGGGAGACGGGAAGGCTCGACGTGGCCGCCCGCACGCCGCTCTTCCTGACGTTCGGATCGCCTCTCGACAAGACCGCGTTCGTCTTCGGATTCGCCGGGAAGAACACGACCGAGGCGCGGGAGGCGCTCGCCGCTTCGGTCCAGCCGCTCATCTGCGATTACGGGGTGCGGCCGGCGCGCTGGGTGAACCTCCATTCGCTGTGGGACATCGTCAGCGGTCCGCTCGAGATGTACGACCTGCCCGGCTCGACCGATCCCCGCCGCGTCGAGAATCTCCGCGACCCCGACGCGGCGACTCTTCTCGCCGCGCACGTCGAGTACTGGCGCAACCCCCTCCTCTTCGAGATCCTCCACGCGGAGCTCACGTCGTAACGGCGAACGGCTGAATGGAGACCCTCCGCATCGGGCTGCCGACTCTCCTTCTGATCGCCGTATACCTCGCCGGGATCAACGCGCTCGGGGCCTGGATCGGACGAGGGCAGAAGGATGCCCGCGAGTACTTTCTGGGCAGCCACTCGATGCCGTGGTGGGCCGTCATGGGATCGATCGTCGCGACCGAGACCTCCGCTCTCACTTTCCTGTCCGTTCCGGGGGACGCGTATCGCACCGGTTTTCTCTTCCTGCAGCTCGTCTTCGGGTATGTGGTCGGGCGCATCGCCATCTCGTTCATCCTGCTCCCGAGCTATTTCGAGGGGGAGCTTTCGACCGCGTACGCGCTGCTCGAAAAACGGTTTGGTCCCCTGGCGCGGCGTTTCACCTCGACACTCTTCATGTTCACCCGAGTGCTCGCCGCCTCGGTGCGTCTGGCCGTCCCCGCGATCCCGATCGCGCTGCTCGTCGGGATCCCGGTGTGGTCCGCGGTTCTCCTGCTCGCGGCGGCGACGGCTCTGTACACGTTTCTCGGAGGGATCAAGGCGGTCATCTGGATCGACCTCATCCAGGTGTTCATCTACATCTCGGGCGCCATCCTCGCGCTCGCGTTTCTCCTGACGCGCTCGCCGGGCGGCCTGCGCTCGATTTTGTCCTTCGCCGCCGCCTCGGGACATCCCGCCCGGCTGTTCGACTTTCATCTCGACTTCTCCCGCCCGTACACGTTCTGGGCGGGTCTTCTCGGCGGCGCGTTCCTCACCATGGCGAGCCACGGCGCCGATCAGCTCATCGTTCAGCGGCTGCTCGCCTGCCGGACGCTCCGGGACGCGCAGCGCGCCTTGATCGGGAGCGGCTTTCTCGTGCTCGTGCAGATGACTCTCTTCGTCACCATCGGTGTCGGGCTCTTCTCGTTTTTCCACGGGCGGCCCGTCGCGCCGGGGCTCTCCGGTGCTTCCGGTTTCAATTCCCCGGACGAGATCTTCCCCACGTACATCGTCCGGCACCTCCCGCCGCTTCTGTCCGCGTATCTCGTCGCGGGGATGTTCTCCGCGGCGATGTGCTCCGAGTCCTCTGCGTTGAACTCCCTCGCCTCCGCGCTCGCCAACGACATCGTCGGACCTCTTGCCGGCGCGCACTCGCTCGAAGGCCGGCGCGGGTTGAAGCTAGGCCGCCTCCTGACGCTCTTCTGGACCATTCTGCTCGCCCTCCTCGCCGTCGGCTTCTCGAGGCTGGCGCAGTCGCAGCCCGCCGTGCAGGTGGCGCTCGGCCTGCTGAGCGTAACGGCCGGAGGCCTGCTCGGCGCCTTTCTGCTGGCGCTCTTCGCGCATCGCGCGCGGCAGTCGGACGTGCTGTGGGCGATCGGCTGCTCGGCCGCGGTGATGATGACGCTGTGGCTGGGCTCGAGAGGCTGGATCGACCTCCCCCTCGCGAAGCGGATCGCGTGGCCCTGGTATTCGCTCCTGGGCTCCACGCTCGCCGTCGGGCTCGGGACGCTCCTCTCGCTCCGTCACCCGGCTCCCGGACGACACGCCCCCGTCTGACCGGCCGCCGCCTCAGCGGCCTGTCAGCGCGCCGGGAAGCTCGCCTCGCAGGTCGAGCAGCTTGAGCTTCGCGGCGAGCAGCCCCTGCGCCGCCGTGGCGCGTTGTTCCGAGCTTGCGGCTTGCGCGATCTCCGCGATTTCGACGTCGTCGGCGCCGCCGCGGCCCTCGATCGCCAGGGCGCGCGCGATCCGGACGCCTTCCGCCGCCGCGGCCTCGGCGCTCCGCGCCACCCCGAGCTCCCCGCGCGCCCGCAGGAGGTCCGCTTCCGAGAGGACGACGGCGAGCTCGACGTCGCGCTCGCGAAGCCGGCGCGCCGACTCCGCGCGCTCGAGGCGGGCGCGGCGCCCGGCCGCCGCCTCGCCGCTGCGACCGCCCGTCCAGAGCGGAACGGAGAGGGTCACCGCGGCCGCGAGGTCGTCGGCTTTGAACTTGACGAAGTACTGCTCGAAGCGGTTGTAGCTCGCCAGGCGCAGGTACTGGGCCTCGGC
>JBBQDF010000302.1:0-4247 GCA_038319475.1 Thermoanaerobaculia bacterium | reverse complement strand
GGAGCAACTGGCAGTCCATGATCGCTGGTGATGACGAACACGGTGCTGGAGAACCAGGAACGCGTTTGCGCCATTTGAAAGAAATAGCCCAGCGCTTCATCGGTGTAGTGGATGGTTCGAAGCATCGGAACCGTATGCAGGCCGACCATGAGGTCGGTGTTTGGAAACAGCACGAATCCTCGCCTCTCCTGAGGGAGACCTGCCATTTGCGTCTGGGCATCGGAGGGGAGTTGAAAGGGATGGTGATTCGAGACCGTGAGAACCATGGCGGCGAAGGGCTCTGTCATTGTGTCGAGCGCGATGACCGCATGTCGCGCCAACGCGCGGTCCGAATAACCCCAATTGGTCCGCGGATCGCCAACGGGAAAGTCACTGCCGTCGATCATCCGAAAGCCCCGGGGAAGGTAGAAACGATTCCGGCGATAGAAAGTCTGATCGCCGTTATGGATCCAGAACAGAGACTTCCATCCGGCAGTTCGAAGAATCTCGGGAAGGCCGGTCATGGGGACTTCCCAACGCGCCGTCATCATCACTTCGTAGGGGCTCGGTATCAGTCCATACCAGAGTGCGAGCTCTCCCTCTGGCGTGTGGTTTCCGTTGCTGTAAAAGCGATCCACACGGATCCCCCGTCGGGCGAGATCGTCCAGGTGCGGCGTGAGACCCGGAACGAGACCCCCATACGCTCCAATTTCCTCGGATCGGACCCCCTCCATAACGAGGAAGACGAGGTTGGGCGGTCGCCGGCTCTGTAATGTCAGTGCCGCCGACGAGCGGGCGGGGACATGATAAGCGAGGGGAAATTCTTTACTGAAAAAGTCTCGCGGCGGGAACTTCGGCGCAAGGTGCCGCACACTTGCGGCTGGCAGCGAAGGCGTTGGAATGAGGAAGCGTCCTTCAGAATCAGTCGGCGGCCAGTCGCGGACGAGGAGCCCGAGGGCCACCAGCGGATTCCGCGTAGTCTCGAGTTCATGAACCCGAAACGGCAGAAGCCAAAGCCCCTGGCTCACCAGCCCGACGGCGACGAGCCGCAGCGGAGTGGCCCACGGCCGTTTTTCCTTGCGGGCGCGCCGAGCCATCCAGCGGATGACCGCGTAGTACAGCAGAAGGGCGGCCGTAAACGAAAAGAAAAGGTCGACCTTCACGGAACGTAGAAGCAGTACCGGCCTCAGTCCGACCTGAAGGTCCCGGGCTCGTACGGCATGCCCGAAGAAGACGACGATCTCCGACCAAACCAGGTGGAGCATGCAGAGGCAGACGATGAAACCCGTAAGGACGCCCCAGGACCTTCTCTGCCATACGTACCGGGTTGAGAAGAGTGTGAGGGCGCCGGCCAAAGAAAGGATCGTCAAATCCTGGATGAATCCGCTGAGCGCCCATACAATCGGGTTGGCGGGACGCAAGGGGGAGTCGAGGAAGATTCGAAGCCGGATTCCTACGCCGACCAGAAGCGCCAGGAAGATCGAACCCTCTGTAAAAGCCACCATCCCCCGTGAGGGTTGGACTAGCCTGTGCGTGCCGGGAGCCGGCGGTTTCCGGCGGTTCTTGAGATTCGTCGAGTTTTTGCGGCCGGGCCAGAATCTCATCAGCCGTGTTCCACCCTACGATCTGGCTCCCCTCATCGGCCGGGATTCTCCCGCTCGCTGCTGTACTTCGTGGAGTCGCGACGGTACAGGGTCATGTTACGCAACGGCTTCGGCAGGATCAAGGTTGTTGAGCGCACAGAGTAGCCGGCTCCGACCGTTGACCTGATACGTTTCCCTCTGTTGGGAGGCCCCGATGAAGAAGCGCGTCGCAATCCTTTTCTGCGTTGTCTTTTTTTGCGGGAGCGTCTTCACCGTGGCGGAAAAGGCGGAGGTCCGGCGAGAAACGATCCGCTCCGGCGGGCGAGAGAGATCCTATTGGCTCTTCGTACCGGAAGCGGCCACCGCGGACGCGCCGCGGCCTCTCATCGTTCTGCTCCACGGGTCCGGTCGAACCGGAGAGACGCTCGCGCGGCCGTGGAAGGATCTCGCCGCCAGGGAAGGGGTCGTGGTCGCCGCGCCGGATTCGCTGGACAGCGTGCACTGGTCCTCTCCCTCGGACGGGCCCGCCTTCCTTCGTGACGTCGTCGAGGCGGTCAGGGGCCGCACGGCGATCGATCCGCGCCGCGTCTTCCTGTTCGGCCACTCCGCGGGCGCTTGCTTCGCGCTCGAGATGGGGGCGCTCGAGTCCACGTACTTCGCCGCCGTAGCGATCCATGCCGGGGCGACTCCGCCCGGCGACTTTTCGACCTTCGACTGGGCGAAGCGGAAGGTCCCGTATGGCATCTGGATCGGGAGCCGCGACGCGTTCTTCCCTCTCGACGCGGTGCGAGCGACGCGCGACGCGTTGACATCGCGCGGCTTTCCGGTCGAGTACCAGGAGATGGCGGGCCACACGCACGACTATTACGGGAGCGCCAGAGACATCAACCGGATGGCCTGGGAATTCTTAAAGTCGCGGCCGCTCACGGGCGACCCGCAATACACGCCCTACGGAGAGGGCCGATGAGTCCGCGCGCGGCCCGAGCGGCGCTCTTCGCGCTCGTGCTCGCGGCGGCGATCCTGCCGGCGCGCATCGCCGCGGGCGCCGTCTTCATCGTCCGGCACGCCGAGAAAGAGACCGAGTCGAACGAGAAGGACGTCGCGCTTTCGGAGGCGGGCCGTGCGCGCGCCGCGAGGCTGGCGGCGATCCTCCACGACGCGCGGATCGCCGCCATTTTTTGACCGACACCGCCCGGACGCTCGCGACGGCGGCGCCACTGGCGCGCGTCGCGAAGATCAGCCCGGAGATCTACGACGCGGCCGGGGCCGACGCCGCCGCCCTCCTCGCGGCCCGCATCTTCCGGGAACATCCGGCGGAAAATGTTCTCGTCGTCGGGCACAGCAACACGGTCGGTCCGCTCGTTTCGGCTCTCGGCTGCGGCGAGGAGGTGAGGGTCGGGCCGCAGGAGTACGACGGCCTCTGGATCGTCATTCCGGCCCCTCGCGGCGAGGCCCCTCGCACGCCGGGCCCCGTGAGCGCCGCGCCCGCCACACTGATTCGGCTGCGCCACTGATGCTCTTCTCGGCCCCGCGGCATCGCGGGCCGGTCTCCGATCATTTCGACGGTCACCGGTTCCGGAACTTTTCGGGCGAGCCGCACGGATTTGCGGGTGTCCTGCGGTGGGCCGCCACCCGCAAGCCATCCCCGTGGCGGCGCTGGACGGACGCGCCGGCCGGCCCGCCGCCGCCGAGGCGTGTCGCGGATCTGAGGGTCACCTTCGTCAATCACGCGACGCTTCTGGTGCAGATCGCGGGGAAAAACATCCTGACCGATCCGGTGTGGAGCGACCGCGTGAGCCCGGTCTCCTGGGCGGGCCCGCGGCGCGTCCGCCCTCCGGGGATTCGATTCGACGACCTCCCGCAGATCGACGCGGTGCTGATCAGCCACAACCACTACGACCATCTGGATCTGGAGACTCTCACGCGGCTCGACGCGCGAGACCGTCCCTGGATCGTGACCGGGCTCGGCGTCCGGCAGCTCCTCGTCCGGCACGGACTCTGGAACGGCACGGACCTCGACTGGTGGGAGAGCACGGACCTCGGCCAAGGTCTCTCCATTACCTCCGTCCCCGTGCAGCATTTTTCGGGGCGCGGCCTCTCGGACCGGGACGCGACGCTGTGGACCGGCTACGTCCTCTCGGGATCGGCCGGTCAAGTGTTCTTCGCCGGCGATACCGGGTACGGTCCCCACTTCGCGCTGATCCGGGAGCGATTCCCGCGGCTTCGCCTGGCGATCCTGCCGATCGGCGCCTATCGGCCCGATTGGTTCATGGGGCCGGTGCACCAGACGCCCGCGCAGGCCATTCAGGCGCTCTCCGATCTCGGCGCGGGGACGGGCGTCGGGATGCATTTCGGGACCTTTCAGTTGACCGACGAGGGCGAGGAGGAGCCCCCGACGGAGATCACCTCGCTCCTCGCTGCGGCGCCGGAACCCAAACCGCGTTTCTGGGTCCTCGGATTCGGGGAAGGCAGAGACATACCCCCGCTCCTCTAGCAGGCGGCTGAAAAAGGGTGTGGGATGGGCGACCACCGGCAGTAGCCGGCGTTCTCTACTGCCGGGGGTATGCCTTCGGTGGACGAGTGGCGAGCGCCGCGGGGTCGGATGCAAGGCGCCGCGACGAAGGCGATGCAGTTCGCATCCGTCGCCCCACAAGGGCGACACAAGCTTGCCGAGCGGGAACGTCA
>JBBQDF010000301.1:0-4252 GCA_038319475.1 Thermoanaerobaculia bacterium | reverse complement strand
ATCCGCGAAAAGAGGAGATGAGGCGATGAACGCGAAACGCGATTACATCAACGAGAACGACTGGGCGCCCGCCGAGATCGAGCGCGTCCTGGAACTGGCGGGAAGGATGAAGGCAGCCCCGGGCGGCTACCGCGCGGCGCTCGCGGGCAAATCTCTCGCGATGATCTTCGAGAAGTCGTCGACCCGCACGCGGGTGTCGTTTGAAGCCGGCATGTTCCAGCTCGGAGGGCTCGGGATGTTCCTCTCCTCGCGCGACCTTCAGCTCGGCCGCGGCGAGCCGATCGCCGATACGGCCCGCGTCCTCTCCCGCTACGCCGACGGGATCATGGCGAGGACCTACGCGCAGGCGACCGTTCAGGGGCTCGCGGAAAATGCCAGCGTCCCCGTGATCAACGGCCTTTCCGATCTCCTGCACCCCTGCCAGGCGCTCGCTGACTTCCTGACGGTCCGCGAGCGGTTCGGCGGAACGCGCGGCTTTCCTCTGTGCTATGTCGGCGACGGCAACAACGTGGCGCACAGCCTTCTCTTAACCGGCGCGAAGCTCGGCGCCCGCGTCGCCGTCGTGACGCCGCCCGGATTCGAGCCCGCCGCGTCGATCGTCCAGCAGGCGCGGGAGACCGCCGCGGAGACGGGAGGAGCGATCCTGGTCACCGACCGTCTCGAGGAAGGGCTTCCGGGAGCCCGGGCGGTGTACACCGACGTCTGGGCTTCCATGGGCCAGGAGAGCGAGGCCGCGGAGCGCGCGCGCAGCTTCGGCGCGTATCGCGTGACGGCGCGCGCTTTCTCGATGGCCGCCGCGGACGCGATCTTTCTCCATTGTCTGCCCGCCCACCGCGGAGAGGAAGTGGACGCGGAGGTGATCGACTCCGCGAGATCGGCGGTGTTCGACCAGGCGGAGAACCGGCTGCACGCGCAGAAGGCCCTGCTGGTCGAGCTTCTCGGGGAGGCGGCGTGACCGGACCGGCCGGCGGCGCCGCGGGGCTCGCTACGCGGTGGTCGCGTCCTGCGGGGCTCGTGCTCGGCGCGGCCGCGCTCCTTCTCGCGCTCGCCGCCCTTTTCATCGTCGCGCGGCCGCGGCGGCAGCACGCGGCCCGCGCGGGCGAGTCCTCGCCCGCCACGGTGACGATCGAGGGGGCGGAACTCCGACGGGAGGCGTCGGTCAACTCTCGGGCGATCGGGGTTCTGCCTCGCCAGGCGCGGATCACGGTGATCTCGGATCGCGGCCCCTGGGTCGAGGCGAAGACGTCCCGGGGAGTGACGGGGTTCCTGTCCGCCGAGTCGATCGAGCGCGACCAGGACCGGGATGCCCGGCAGCGGCGCGCCGCGAAGATTCTGACGTTTTCTCCGGTCTTCGGCGTGGTCGCCGAGGACGCTGCGGTGCGTCTGGCGCCCTTCCCGTTTGCCCCGCGGGCCGGGCGCGTCACCCGAGGCTCCGCCATTTCGATCTATGCGGTCGACCACGATTATTACGCGTTCCGTTCCGCGGAGGCGGGGCTCGCGTTCGTCGAGTCCTCTTCGGTCGACCTCGTGCCTCCGGATCCGAGAAGCCCCGCGATCGCGCCCGTCGCTTCGCGCGAGGTGAAGAACATCACGGTCAACAACGTGTCGGCCGCCGCGGCGACCCGCTCGGAGCCCTCCGAAGAGGTGCCCTCCGGGCCGGAAGGCGAGGAAACCTCCGACGAGCCGCTGCAGCCTCCGCAGCTGCTCTCTAAGGTCAACCCGGTCTATCCCGAGATCGCCCGGCGCGCGGGCGTCGAGGGCACGGTCGTGCTCGACGCCCAGATTTCCCAGTCCGGCCGGGTCGAAGACGTGCAGGTGCTTCGGGGACTTCCCCTCGGTCTCTCCGAGGCGGCGTCGGAAGCGGTGCGGCACTGGCAGTACCGGCCGGCTCGGGGGCGCTCCGGCCCGGTCTCGTCGCACAAAACGGTGCGGATCGTGTTCACCCTCGGGGAGTAGACGCCAGGGGAAGGGCGGCACGCGAGACGGATGTCCATATAATTCCAGAATCGCATGATGCAGTTGCTCTACGAGACCGAGGGGCGGCCGCAGGTCTTCAACCTGGCTAAGAATGAGGCCTCGATCGGGCGCTCGAACGAGAACGACATCGTCCTGAACGATTTTTCGGTGTCGCGGCGGCACGCGCTCTTAAAACGCGAGCCCGAGGGCTGGGTGGTCTACGACAACCAGTCCACCAACGGCGTCAAGGTCAACGAACGGCTCGTGCCCCGCTCGGTGGTCGAGGACGGCGATCAGCTTTCGATCGGCACCTTCCAGCTGCGCCTGCGCCAGGAAATTCCTGCGGCGGGCGCTGGAAAGCGCTCCTTCGATTCCACATCGACCTGCATCCGCCCGATCTCCGAGTTCAACCTGGATTTCGGCCTGGAGAAATCGGCCGAGATGTTCCCGGAGTCGACGGACCGCAAGAAGCGCGCGGTGCTCGACGTCGCGTACAAGAACAAGGTTTTCGAGATCCTGGTCCAGGTCGCCAAGACGCTGATCTCGGCCGACGAGGTCGAGACGGTCCTCGGCAAGGTCATGGATCTGATCTTCGAATACCTTCCCGTCGACCGCGGGTTCCTGCTGCTCGAAGAAGGCGGAGTTCTGAAGCTCCGCGTCACCCGGATGAAATCCTCCAGCCGGCTGACGACGGACGGCTCGACGCCCTACTCGCGAACCATCGTCGACATGGTGCTACGGGAAAAAGTCGCGGTCTTGACCTCCGACGCGCAGGCGGACGAGAGGTTCGAGGCGGGCATGTCGATCCGGATGCAGCAGATCCGGTCCGCGATGTGCGCCCCGCTCTGGAACCGCGACTCGGTCATCGGGGTGATTCACGTCGACTCGCCGATCCATGTGGGGACGTTTACCGAGAAGGACCTCGACCTTCTGACCGCGCTGGCGAATTTCGCGGCCGTCGCGATCGAGCGCGCGCGGCTTCACGAGCACGTCGCGGAGGAAAAGAGGATCCGCGGCCGGCTCGAGCGCTATCACTCGCCGCAGGTCGTCGACGAGATCATCGCGGACGCTTCGACGACGGGCTCCTTCAAGATCGCGAGGACCAAAACGGTCACGATCCTGTTTGCGGACCTGGTCGGCTTCACGACCTGGTCCGAGAAGATGGGCGCGGACCAGTTGTCCGGCCTGCTCACGGACTTCTTCACTCTCTCGTCCGACGCGATTTTTTCCCAGGACGGCACGATCGACAAATTCATCGGCGACGCCGTGATGGCGTTTTTCGGTGCGCCGATCGACCAGCCGGACCACGCCGCGCGCGCGATCACGGCGGCCCTCAGCATGCGGCAGAGTGTCGCCGAGTGGAACGCGCGGCGCGCGGCCGACGGAGAGCCGCCGATCCAGGTCCGCATCGCCGTCAATACCGGCGAGGCGATCGTCGGGGAGATCGGGTCGGCGCGGCGCGTCGACTACACCGTGCTCGGAAATGCAGTCAACGTCGCGGCGCGGATGGAGGAGTTCGTCGCGGGCGCGGGGGAGATCTGCATCGGGCCGGCGACCTACGAAGCGACGCGCAGTCTTTTCCGGGTCGCCCAGATGGGACATTTTTCGCTCAAGGGACTTTCCGGACAGGTGCCCATGTACAAGGTGATCGGCGCGGTGTCGCCGGACGAGACACTCGGAGTCGAGCCGGCGCGGGGCGAACGGGTTTAAGACCGGGCGGACGTGGCCGGGCGGAGGCTGCGTAAACGGACCGGGGCTTGCCCGCTACTCGCTCTGAACCCGCTTCCGGCCGCCGCCCGGCTCGAACCGCGGCGGCACCTCGTACAAGCGCCTCTCGATCCCGGCATCGCGCGGCGCGAAGGCGAGCTGCAGGTAGGCGCGGGCGAGCTCGACGGACAGGGTGGGCCGCGAGGAGTTCCAGAGCATGTCGGAGTCCTCCCGAAGCGTCCGCGGCAGCGTCCGGCGGATCTCGGAGGAGAGCGAGTCCTCGGGATTGTTCCGGACCCACTGGTTGGCGATGTAGGCGACGCGAACGGCCTGGTAGGCGCGCCGCTCCACGGGGCGTCCCTGCCAGTCCTCGAGCATTCGCCGCATCCGGTTTTCGTTCAACTCCCCGACTCCCGGAAGCTCCAGGGCCCCCGCGCCGGAGGGCGGCGGCCGGGCCGGTGAAAGAGCAGCGGTCGGAGGAACGGAAAGGGGGGCGGCGGCCGGGGCGGGCGAAGGCGTGGCCGCAGGTTGTTTCGTCTCCTCGATGATCCTCGGCTGCACGACGAGCTCGTCGGCGGATGGCGCGGCG
>JBBQDF010000300.1:0-4307 GCA_038319475.1 Thermoanaerobaculia bacterium | reverse complement strand
GGATGCGGCCTTCGACCGCTCGCCTCGTCCCTCCGTTCGCTTCGGCTCCCGCCCCGAGAGGCTCCTCCCTCCCTCTGGTCGGGAGACTCCTCTCGGGGCGAGCTTAGTCAACACTTCTACGGAAGCGCAGCTCTGCTCCCTCGTCGCATTCGGGAGAGGGCGGAGTGAAGGGAGGGTTTCGGGCAGCCTTGCGTTTTGATGTTCAGGGCTTGGGTTCTGCGGGAGAATGCGGGGAAAAGGAGGAACCCGAATGTTAGAAATCGCCGCGAGTGCTTTGCTTTCTGCCGTTCTTCTCGCCGCTCCCCCTGCCGAGGCCAGCGCTGCCGCGTCGAAGGATCCGGCCGTCCTCGCCGTAGCCGAGGCGTACCGTGCGGCGACGCTCAAGGGAGACACGGCCGGGATCCTGCGCCTTTACACGGACGACGCGGTCGAGATGGGTCCTGGAAGTCCCCCGGTCAAGGGGCGCGCCGCCATCGAGCAGTACTACCGGCAGCAGATGTCCGGTCCGGGGCGGATCACCGCGTTTACTTTCGACCACCTGGAATCCCGGACCTCCGGCGACGTGGGTTACGACGTCGGAACATACCGGCAGACGATGACGGGCGGTCCGATGGCCGGGGACGACACCGGCAAATACGTCGTGATCCTGAAGAAGTCGGGCGGGCAGTGGAAAGTCGCGTACGCGATCTACAACAGCGACCGCAATCCCACGGCCGCGGCCGCTCCGGCGCCCCGCTGAGGGGCGCCCGGGCCGGTCCGGGCACCCCGGCGCGACCCGGGATCGCCTGACCGGCGTGAGAGAATTGACCCCATGAGCACCGAGAGCCCGTTTTCCTCCATCGAAGAAGCGATCGCCGATCTGCGCGCCGGCAAGTTCGTAGTCGTCGTCGACGACGAGGACCGCGAGAACGAGGGAGACCTCGTCATGGCCGCTGAAAAGGTGACACCGCAGGCGATCAATTTCATGGCCCGCGAGGGACGCGGCTTGATCTGCCTGGCGCTGACCGAAGAGCGCTGCGACGCGCTCGGGCTGCCGCCGATGGTCGAAGAGAACACGTCGAACTTCGGAACCGCGTTTACGGTCTCGATCGAGGCGCGGGGCCGCACGACAACGGGAATCTCAGCGGCCGACCGCGCGGCGACCGTCTCGACCGCGATCGATCCGAAGACGCGTCCCTCCGACCTCGCGCGGCCCGGGCACATGTTCCCGCTCCGCGCGCAGGCGGGCGGGGTCCTGAAACGCGCCGGCCAGACGGAAGCGTCCGTCGATCTCGCCAGGATCGGGCGCCTCGATCCTTCGGCGGTGATCTGCGAGATCATGAACGAGGACGGCACGATGGCGCGGGTGCCGGATCTCGCCCTCTTCTGCGAGAAGCACGGCATCCGGATGGTCACCGTGGCGGACCTGATCCGCCACCGGATGGAAAACGAGCGGCTCGTGCAGCGCATTGCCGCTCCGTACCTTCCCACGTCCTTCGGAGACTTTCGCCTGATTGCCTATCGCAGCGACGTGACGCACGAGGAGCACATCGCGCTCGTGTACGGGGAGATCGGCGAAGACGAGCCGGTGCTGGTGCGCGTCCACTCGCAGTGCCTGACCGGAGACGTGTTCGGCTCCTCGCGCTGCGACTGCGGCGCGCAGCTGTCTCTGGCGATGGAGAAAATCGTCGCGGAGGGCAAGGGCGTTTTTCTGTACCTCCTGCAGGAGGGGCGCGGCATCGGCCTGATCAACAAGCTGAAGGCCTACGAACTGCAGGACCAGGGGCACGACACGGTTTCGGCCAACGAGAAGCTCGGCTTCCCGCCCGACATCCGCAACTACGGCGTCGGATCTCAGATCCTGCGCGACCTCGGAGTCCGGAAGATCCGCCTCATGACCAACAATCCGTCCAAGTACGTGGCCATCCGGGGCTTCGGCCTCGAAATCGTCGAGCGCGTCCCGCTCGAGATCCGGCCGACCGACGGCACGCGCAGGTATCTCGAGGCGAAGAAGAACAAGATGGGGCACCTGCTGAAGATGGTGTGAGCGGGTCATCAGTTTTTCAATTTTCAGTTTTCGGTTTTTGCTCCCGGTCGTGCGCTTTCCGCGGTAGCCGGCGGGAATCGGACCGCGCTGAACGCTCAACTCTGAACCCTCCACTCGCCCCTCCGTTCACGGATCTACAATCCCTCTCAAACCTTCCGTCCCACGAGCTTCGCTGCGGGAACTACGGGAACTGACAACGGAGAACTGAAACCTAAAACTCAATCAAGGAGTTCCATGCCTACCAGACTGTTTGGCGTCGCGAGTCCCGAGATGCCGGGGGGCGGCCACGGCCTTCGCGTGATGGTGATCGGCGTCGCCGCGTTGATCCTGTTTCTCATCGGCAATCCTCTGACGGTGATCCCGGCGGGCCACGTCGGGGTCAAGGACCTCTTCGGCCGGGTCTCGCCCGACGTCCTCTCTCCCGGCGTCAACTTCGTCATCCCGTTCACCCGCGTCGTGAAGTTCTCCGTCCAGACGCAGGAGCTCAAGGAAACTGCGGACGTCCCCTCGCGTGAAGGCCTGATCATGGACCTCGAGGCGTCGCTCCTCTGGCGCCTCGATCCCTCGAAGGCGGCGCTCATGTACAGGACCGTCGGGAGCGAATACGCCAGCCGGGTCGTCGAGCCGCAGATCCGAGCCGCGATCCGCGAGATCACCGCCTCATACGATGCAAAGGCGCTCTACTCGGCGCAGCGGGAGAAGATCGCGCTCGAGATCTTCACGCTCTTCAACCAGATGTCGCTGCCCCGGGGCGTCATCGCGGACGCCGTGCTGCTGCGGAAGATCGGGCTGCCCGCGGTCGTGGCCAACGCGATCCAGGAGAAGTTGAAGCGCGAGCAGGAAGCCGAGCAGATGAAATTCGTCCTGCAGAAGGAGTCGCAGGAGGCCGAGCGCAAGCGCATCGAGGCCCAGGGCATTTCGGACTTCCAGAAGATCGTCGCGGCCGGAATCAGCGCTCAGCTGCTGGAATGGAAGGGCATCGAGGCGACCGAGAAGCTGGCAATGTCGAACAACACGAAGGTCGTAGTGATCGGGAACCCGAAGTCGGGTCTCCCGATTATCCTCGGCAACGACACGACGAAATGACTTACTGGGCGAGGGAGAGGTGGGCTGGGCGAGGGGCGAGAGTGGCGGCGGCCGCCCCCACTCTCAAATCTGGCCTCTCAACCCTCACACGCCCTTTGTCCCGTTGTACCAGCGCTCGAGCGTTCTCGGCGAGACCCCGGCGAAATAGCCCGCCTGAACGCGCCAGTTCAGCAGCACCTGCGAAAGCTGCCCGCGCTCCCGGTATCGCCGGGGCGAAGTCGTCGTCTTCTCCGCCAGGATCGTGAGCGGCGCCACGCGGCGCAGCCGCCGCACGAAGTCGAGATCGTCGCAGACGGGCAGATCGCGAAACCCTCCGGAGCGCTCGTAGGCCTCGCGCCGGCAGAAGATCCCCTGGTCGCCGAAAGGGAGCTTGAGCCAACGCGTTCTCAGGTTCGCCCACGCGGCGATCCATCGAAGTCCCATCCCGGGGTTTTCGTAGGCGAGCGAGAAGGCGCCGGCCGAGGCTCCGTTACCGAGGCAGCGCGCGACCGACTCGAGGGCGCCTTCTGGAGGGCACGAGTCGGAGTGGAGGAAGAGAAACTGGTCGCCTCGGGCGTGGCGGACGGCGGCGGCCAGTCGGGAGCCGCGGGTCCCGCACTCCGTCAGTACGCGGGCGCCTATGCGGCGGAAGGCCTCCGATGTTTCCGGCTCCGCCCCGGACCCCGCAACGAGCAGCTCCGCCCGGGGGTCGTCGGCAAACCGTCGAAAGCGCTCCGCAATCTCCGGGGGCTCTCCGCGGACCGGGACGATGACGGAGATCACGGGGGGATGCTAGCAGCCGGCGGGCCGCCGTGTCGCGCGCCCCGACGCGCTCGTCCTACATTCGTTGGCGCGGGCCTGCTAGCATCGTGTCGATGCGGATCTCCATGCCCGCGGCGGTGCTCGCCGGCGGAGCGTCGCGACGGATGGGCTCTCCCAAAGGCGCGCTGCCGTACGGGACGGGAACGTTGACGGAACATCAGACGTCGCGGCTCTCGGGAGCCTTCTCGCCGGTCTGGCTCGTCGTGCGCGAGGCCCCTCTTTTTTCCTTCGGTCCCGCTCGCCTCCTGTTCGATCGCGACCCGGAACGGTCCGCCCTGTCGGGGATCCTCCGAGCGCTGGAAGAGGCGGAGGACCGGATCTTCGTTCTCGCCGTCGACCTTCCCCTGCTGCCTCTTTCCGTGGCGCGCGCGCTCGCGGCGGCGAGCCTCGGCAG
>JBBQDF010000299.1:0-4316 GCA_038319475.1 Thermoanaerobaculia bacterium | reverse complement strand
CACCCATCCCAACTTCTCGGCGGCGGGCGGGCCGATCCAGTTCGGCTTCTTCCGCGCCAATGGCTCGGGCCCGAGCCCCGGTTACACGCTGACCGCGGGGATCGACAACTGGTCCGTGCAGGTCGTCGCGGGAGCCGCCGCGGCGCCCGTTCCGACACTGAACCCGCTCGCGATGGGCGCGCTGGCCCTGATGCTCGCCGTCGCGGCCGTGCTCTTCCTGCGCCGCTCCTAGCGAGCGCCGCGGACCGTCTCCCGCCGGGTTCGTCCGGCGGGAGGGATCAGCCGATTCCGCGGGAGACCATTGGATTTGTCCGCCGGAACGCCGGCTCATCTGTCCGGCGGAACGCCGGCTCCTCTGCCGCCGGGAAGCCGCCTCATTTGTCCGCAGGAACGCGGGATCACTTGTCCGGCGGGACGCAGGCTTACTTGTCCGGCGGGACGCCGGCTCACTTATAGTCCCGCCCGTGCGAAAGCGGCGGCGACTCGGACAGTCGGGACGCGAGGTCTATCCGGTAGGCCTCGGCTGCATGGGGTTCTCCTGGGGATACCACGACCAGTCCGTGGACGAGTCCGCCGCCCTCGACGTGATCGGCCGCGCGATCGAGCTCGGTGTGGATCACTTCGACACCTCCGACGCTTACGGCCCGTTCACCAACGAGAAGCTGGTCGGGCGCGCGATCGCCGGGCGCCGCGACGCTCTGGCCATCGCCACGAAGGTCGGGCTCGTCGTCGAAGACCCGGCCACGTATCGCTTCGGGCGCGACGGGAGCCCGTCCCATGTCCGAGAGTCATGCGACGGGTCGCTCCAGAGGCTCGGAATCGACGTGATCGATCTTTACTACCTGCATCGCGTGGACCCGCAGGTCCCGGTCGAAGAGACGTGGGGCGCGATGGCGGAGCTCGTGTCGGCCGGTAAGGTCCGTTCGCTCGGTATCTCCGAGGCGACCGTCGAGCAGCTCGATCGCGTGCACGCCATCCATTCCGTGACCGCGGTGCAGTCGGAGCTCTCGCTCTGGACGCGCGACTATCTCGGAACGGTCGTGCCATGGTGCGCGGCGCACGGCGCCTCGTTCGTCGCGTTCGCGCCGCTCGGGCGGGGATTTCTGACCGGCAAGCTGGCGGCGGATTCGCGGTTCGATCCGTCCGACTTCCGGTCGACGCTCCCGCGGTTCCGCCCCGAAGAGATGGCCGCCAACCAGGCGATCGTCGATCAGGTGCGCGCGGTGGCGGGGCGCCGGGGCGTCACGGCGGCGCAGGTCGCGCTGGCGTGGGTGATGTCGCAAGGCGAGCACGTCCTCGCGATCCCGGGAACGCAGCGGCGCAAATACCTCGAAGAGAACGTCGCCGCCGCGTCGCTCGAGCTGACCACCGGAGAGATCGCGGAGCTCGATGCGATTCCCGCTCCGGCGGGCGGGCGCTACTGAAGAACCGCCCGGCCAGAGAGACGCTCAGGCTCCGCTGACTGCCGGTCCGCCAGCCGGCCCCGTCATCGAATCATCGCCGCTCGGTCCATAGATCGAGGGGACCTTCCCTCCGGCCATGCGTACGTAAACGGAAAGCTGTCCGCGATGATGGATCGAGTCGAGCAGCATGAGCCACAGAAGCTCGATGGCGGGAAACTCGAGCTTCAAGGCTGGCGGACCGAACGGCACCATCGCGGAGAGACGCTCGCCGGTCGCCGTCCGGACCGCGTCGAGCGCTTCGCGCGCGCCCGCCTCGTACGCGTTGACCGCGGCGTCATAGGTCTCCGGAACAGCCGGCATCTGTCCACCCTCGGCGCGCGCTCCGCCCATGGTCCGCAGAACGATCGCGTTCTCCAGAGAAAACGTGTGGACCAGCCGCAAGGCGGTCTGCGACCTCTCGTGCGGCTTGAACTCGTGATTCGCGGCGGGATATGCGCGCATCACGCGAAGCGTCCTCGGAAACTCCTTTTCGAACAGCTCGAGCCACATCTGGCGTCGCGCGGCGGGAGAGAGAAAGGTTTCATCGTCGGCCATCGGGCACCTCCTGGCGATCCCGGATTCTTTCATCGAGGAGCGGATCTTCTCGAACTTTCGAAAACCTTCGGAGCTCTCGCGCCCCCTGGATGCGGATGCTGGTAAAGGTGGAACCGGGAGAGGAGCAGGGTGACCACCCACGGCCATTAGCGGGTGGTTCGAGCCGCGCGCGGCGGCGCTCGATTGCGTCGTCGCGCGGAGGCCGGCTTGACCGAGGGGAAAGTTCGGGGAGGCGGACGCCGGCCCGCCTACTCCCAGTCGGGTTCGGGCCGGCCGTCTAAGACCCAGACGATGTAGTCAGTCAGCGGCGCGCCGCCCCCGAGCTCCCGCAGTCGGACAGAGTTCTGCGAGCGGTGGCCGTGGCTGTGCAGCAGGACCTGGTGCATCGTGTCGAGCACACGGATCGGACGGTGTGGGGCCGGGAACCACGGCACCGTGACGTCCTCTTCTAGACGGTCGGGCGCAAGCCTCGCCAGAAAGCTCCGCATGTCCCGATGCGCGCTGTGTGCCGCCTCACGGAGCGTGTCGAAGCTCGGATAGCTCTCGAGCGGTTCGGGCCATTTCGGCGAGCCGCGCCACACGGAGAGGAAGGCGCGCTGGACCGCCTGGATGTGGTAAAGCCGGCGGCGAATCGCATCGTCCTGCGCGGCCGCGGAATGCGAACCGATCGCGCGCCAGTGGACCGAGTCCGCCCACTCCTCGTGGCCGAAAAGATCCGGGAGAGAAGAGTCCGCCATCAGCGCGGGATCATACCGGCGCGCCGTGCGGGCGACGTATCATCCCGCGCTATAGCGCGATGATCGACACCTCTCTGAAACACTACCGGATCGTCGAGAAGATCGGCGAGGGCGGGATGGGCATTGTCTATCGGGCGCTCGACACGCACCTGGACCGCACGGTGGCGATCAAGGTCCTGCGCCCGGAGGCCGTCGGGGATGCGGAGCGCAAGTGGCGTTTCGTGCGCGAGGCCAAGGCGGCATCCGCCCTGAATCACCCGCACATCGTGACGATCCACGACATCGATTCGGATGGCGGAGTCGATTTTCTCGTCATGGAATATCTCGGGGGAACGCCGCTCGACCAGTTGATCCCGCGCGGCGGCGGGCTTCCGGTCTCGCAGGTCATCGACATCGTCCGGCAGATCGCCTCGGCTCTAGGCGCGGCGCACTCCGCCGGGATCGTGCATCGGGACGTGAAGCCAGGCAACGTCATGGTCGGAAAAAACGGCCGGGTGAAGGTGCTCGACTTCGGCCTCGCGAAGCTCGTCGAGACGAGCCCCGCGGGCGACGGGGTCACGTCGGACTCGACCGCGACCGCAGCGTCCGCGTACCTGCGCACACGCCAGGGAGTCATCCTCGGAACGATCGCGTACATGTCGCCCGAGCAGGCGCAGGGAAATCCGGTAGATGCGCGCTCAGACGTCTTTTCGCTGGGGTGCGTCCTCCACGAAATGCTGACGGGCCAGCGCCCGTTCCAGGGTGACTCGCATCTGCTGACCCTGACGGCGATCCTCCGCGACGACCCGCCGCCCGTGAAGACGGTCCGACCGGACGTTCCCGCGGCGCTCCAGGCGGTCCTCACCCGTTCGCTGGCGAAGGCTCCCGCCGACCGGTACCCGACGGCCAACGAGATGGAGACCGCGCTCGGGGATCTCGCACCGCCGGCGTCGCTTTCCTCCGCAACCGTCGCTTCCGCCGGCCCCGGCACCGGAATCAGGCGGCGCGCCCTCTTCTGGCCGGCGGTGCTCGTCCTCGTGGCGGCGGCGGGAGCAGGAGCATGGTTTTTCATACGACAGTCCCGCATCCGCCGAGCGCGTTCGGAAGGCCTCCCCGAGATCGGGCGCCTGGTCGAGCGTGGGCGTCCCGCGAGCGCCTTTCTGCTGGCGCGGCAGGTGGAAGCGTATGCTCCGAGCGAGGTCGCCACGCTGCGCCGGGACAGCTGGCCCGCCGAGTCGATTCGCACGGACCCTCCCGGAGCGGAGGTTCTGATTCAGGATTACCTCGGCGGGGACGCCACGTGGCACCCGGTCGGACGATCTCCGATCGAAAATGTGCGGCTACCCGTCTCCTACTTTCGCTGGAAAATTGAAAAGCCCGGATACGAGTCAGTGGAGCTCGCCGCGCACGTGCCTTCCTCTCCGGTGCGGCTCGACCGGATCGGAACCGTCCCATCCGGAATGGTGCGTGTTCCCGGCGGAAGTTTTACCCTGAGAAGCCTGAGCCCCGTGGCGCTCGACGACTACTGGATCGACCGTTACGAGGTGACGAACCGGCAGTACAAGGCGTTCGTCGTGGCGGGGGGATACACGAAGCGCGACTT
>JBBQDF010000298.1:0-4318 GCA_038319475.1 Thermoanaerobaculia bacterium | reverse complement strand
TAACCCTTCTCGCCCTCTCTGCCGGTATCGCTCGAGCAACTTGTACGCGGTCGTGGGACTGACCCCGAACCGACGACTCAATAAACGGATGTTGCTGTCGGGCTGGCGAGCCAGCCCGACAAACTCCTCACGCTGACTCATTATGGACACCTCGCTCCAAGGCATCGGATCGGCCCTCCAAGGCCAAATACTCCACCCAAAAGTGTCCACCAAGTCTCCGAACACCTGTTCACCATCTGTCCGGGCTGAACACTCCCGACCTTCAGGTGGGGCGAAGGTTTCGAAACAGCGTCAGAGGCAGGCCCGCCGGAGACGGCGACGGCCGAGGGAGATCCGGAGGAGAGAACGGCGAGAAAGCAGGGCCCCCTTCCACTCCGGCGGCGAAAGAGGGCCCGTAAGGTCGTTACTTCCGGCGCACGTAATCGATCTCCACCATCTTGAAGGATTTTCCGTCGGCCCCGGGGCCCCACATTTCGAACGTGTGGTGATCGTTGTCGGCGATCGTCATTTTCTGCCGGAGGGTCATCATTTTGCCGCTCATCGGATCCGGCGACGACCCGGACATCTCGAGGGTCTTTCCAGAGGCGTCGGTTGCCCCCATGCTCATCATGATGCCGGTCCCCATCGTGTCTGCCCAGCTCGAGACGAATTTCTTCTGAACGTTGTCGTAGCCCGTCATCCCCATGCCGGTGAACGGCTGCCCCATGAAAGTGCCCTGGAAATCCTCGTGGACGTAGCGCCCACCAAGGACCATTTTCCCCTCGGAGGTTCCCGTCGACTCCACCGGCGCCCCTCCCGGCTTCTCCCAATTCCTGACCTTCGCGTCGAACGTGCCCACGAACGCTTCGAGCTTCTTGTGATTCTCGCCCGGGGTCGACGCCCTCATCATGGCTTCCATCGCCGCCTGTTCGTCCGGTGCCGCCTTTGCGGCCGGCTTGGGCTTATCGGCCGCGAGACCGAGCGCCGCGGCCGCGACACCCGTGAGAACCAGTCCCAGAATTCGGTTCGTCATCTCTTCCTCCTGTCGATGATGGTTTGAAAACGCGGCGCGATCTTATGCGGGCACGCACACCGAGGGAAGAGGGCGGTCGGGCCCCCCCCGGCGGCCTTTTAACGGGGGGAGCTGCGGAAACGGCGGAAGATACGCGCGAAGAGTCCCGTGCGGTGGGGCGGGACCCAGGGCTCCCCCGCCGGGCGCCGGTGGGTGATCGGGCGTTCGACCAGCCGGCCGTTAACGGGGCAGCGGACCTCGATCCGATCTCCCTCGAGGAGCTCCGTGGCGACCCGGGTCTGGTGCCAGAGGCGGCAGTTCGGGCAGGGCCACCAGAAGAGCTTCGTGCCATCCGGGGTGCCGCTCCCTCTTTGATTGACGCTCATGGGACAGGGTTCCGGGAAACCGGCGGGCCGCGTCTTTTTCGGCCCTGCCAGAGGGTTACTCCGCACAAACGTTTGGGATTCTTGCGAGCTTCATGCCTCGCGATGGAGCGCCCGCCACGGGCGCTTCTCGGTCAGCGAACGGCCTCCATCGAGTCGACCAGAATGGTATCTCCCTGCTGCCGCCCCACGATACGGACCCGCTTTCCGGCGAACGCGGCAGGCTTTTCCTGGTCGTCGAGCTGAAAAAAACGGCGAGGGTTGCCGGCGAGAACCCCGTAGGTCGCGCCACGGTGGACGCACGCCCGGGTGCAGGAGGCCGCTGTCTGACCCATCCCGCCGCGCGCCAGCATCCGGCGGTGACTCGGACCGCACTCCGTGTCGGTGATCGTCCCGGTGAACGCGCGCGACTTTCCTTCGACCCCCGGGACCGGGACGACGATCGCGAAAGTTGCGAGGAGAGACGCCGCGAGGCGAGGAGTCACTCCAGCAAAATACATGGGAAGGGGCCGGAAGAAAAGGAGGATCGGGATTTCCCCCGCGGACGCGTCGGATTTCTCATCCCACGAGAGCGGCGAATCGCCGCGCGTCTCCCGCCCGAGGCAGGTTGTTGAACAGGACGTAATCCGGCCCCGCCTGTCCCCCTCCATGCGATGCGAGCACCATCCCATGGAGGCGGCGGAGCTCGGAGTCGGTGTAGGAATGGCGGGCGCCTCCGAGTCCGTGGAGACGCCAGTACACCGGTTCTCCTCCCGAAGCGGGCGGCGGCGTCACGAAGGGATCGATCACGTGCACGATGTCGAGCTCGGCGCAGAGGGCCCGCGCCGTTTCGCGTTCGGCCACCCACCGCGAGCCGCGCGGCTCCCAGAGAAGGCGCAGTCCTGCGGGGCGGTCGATCCTCCGGAAGAAGGAGCGAAGCCGGGCGATCGAGACTTCGTCGGGCGGGAAGCTCGAAGGGCACTGAAAGAGAAGCGCCGTCGCCCCGAGCAAGCGGCGCACTCGATCGAGCGGCGGTAGCCCTCGTCGACAACAGCGCTCTCCTGAAAGAACCCGCATCCCGCCTTCTCCGCCGGCGCCAGAACTCGTTTCATCCGCCGGTACGTCGGGCTCGAGCCCGGGTGCGTGACGAGCTGCCAGGCCTTCAACGTGAACTCAAATCCCGCCGGGGTCGCCTCGATCCAGCGCCGCATCGTCTCGTCGCGGGGCGGCTGGTAGAAGGTCTGCTGCACCTCGACCACGGGGAAGTAGAGCGGGTAGTCCTCCATGGAGATGGTGAACCCGCAGAGGCCGACGCGGATCATGAAGGGAGGAAAGTGCGGGAACCGTGCCCGCCCAACAGGGCAAGGGCCGGAGCGAGCTCAGCGTCTTCCACCGGGGCGTCTCCAGTCGCGAGAGCGCGGCGGGGAGCGGCTCCGGGGGTCGGGCTCGCGCCTCTGGCGCGACCGGGCCGGCCGCCAGGACGTGCGCCTCTCGGCGCACTGCAGCCCCGCGCCTTCCCGACCTTCGCGCTGGCACAGGGCCTGCCCTCCTGGCTGTCCGACATGCCCGGGCATATCGGACCCGGCCCTGCCCCAACCCCCTCCGCTCGCCGCTTCGCGGTTTACGTAACCGACATTGCGTACAAGCCGCGGCCGGTCACCCGGCCGTGGAACTCCCCGCCGCGCAAAGGACCAAGCATCCAGCCGCCGCTCGCCGTCGCGCGCGCGGAGAACCGGAGCACGGCGCGCGCGACCGCTCGCAACCAGAAGTCAGGCCCGGCGCTGCGCGCCGCGGCAACCGCCAGCCGTAATGCACCGACCTGACCCCAGCGACCATTATGGAAGGAACCTCAATCAGATTGACCGCGATGGGAGCCCTCGATCCAGCCCCGCGACCGCCAGAGGAGTGTCCTTCCGCCGGGAATCTCAACGCCAATGTAGTCAGGGCGGCCCTGCCAGGCGATCAGCCGGCCACGAAGCCGATCGCGAAGCGGTCGCCCAAAGGCGTCTGGAACGTAACGCAGGGCAAGTATTCGTTGCGCCTCCGACTCCGAAGGGACGGTTACTTCATAGAAGTGTGAGTGGAAAACATTGATCGAATCGACATAACCGTAGGTTGGCACGCCGTCAAGGCGGCGCCAGTCCAGCAAGCGGATAAGCCTGGGACTGCGACCGGCAAGATTGATTGCATTTCCGGTCTTTGCGTAGACGCCGACGGTTCGCCAGGCCAGGAGCCAGACAAGAGCAGCCGCTGCCGTAACTACTACGATGGGTGCCAACTAATCGATCTCCGTGCGGCACGTCTGGGCTAACGCAAGTGTTGCACCGAAACCACCACCTGCCACGAATGTCACGCACGTGGAACTCCCATGCGAGACCCCGACACCGCCTCCAACTATTCCGAATCCACGTCCGCCGCCCGCACCGCTTGAGACGCCTCCAAGATCTGACTTACAAGGTGCGCCCCAGCAATGAACTCCCGCTCCGCTGAAGCTCACGGCTACCGAGACAGAGCCGCCGGGCGCGCCACCCCGGGGGCCGAAATTGAAACGCGGTGTGGTAAGGGTGAGCGGACTCCCGCAGCGGGTTCGAAAATGAGCGCTGCGGCCCGTAGACGCGCACTTGATCTCTCCCTCTGTCTGAGTGAAAGAAAAAGGACCGAGGCCAACGAACACGTCGTACCCTGTGCCGGTCCAGTACCCGCCTGGGCACTCGTCCGGCCCGCAACATGCCAGCCCCCGAGGGTCGCGCCAGCTAACCGGACTAGACACGACGTATCGGAAAACGTTGACGCCATCAACCAGCCCAGCCGGGTCTTCGCTGACGAAGCCGACAAGATCCGATGCGAGTCCGCAGCTAAAGGTCGAAGAAGTCTGATGCGCTCTGTCGGTTAGGGCCGGCAGAGGCTCGGTGCAGGTTGGCTCGGAGAAGTCGAGACCCCTGACGCGAGTTTCGGACAAGGAGTC
>JBBQDF010000297.1:0-4320 GCA_038319475.1 Thermoanaerobaculia bacterium | reverse complement strand
GATCTGCTTCACGCGGCCCTGAATGGCTTCCTGCTTCTTCTTCGAACGGTCATCCACGACGAGCGTCGTGTTGTCCTTGTCCACGTTGACCTTCTTCGCGTCGCCCAGGTCTTCCCACTTCACGTTCTCGAGCTTGATCCCGAGGTCCTCCGAAATGAGCTTGCCGCCGGTCAGAATCCCGATGTCCTCGAGCATCGCCTTGCGGCGGTCTCCGAAACCCGGGGCCTTGACCGCGCACACCTGAAGGGTGCCGCGCAGCTTGTTGACGACCAGAGTCGCGAGCGCTTCGCCCTCGACCTCTTCCGCGATGATCAGAAGGGGCTTGCCCTGTTTGGCGATCTGCTCGAGTACCGGGAGGAGATCCTTCATGTTCGAGATTTTCTTCTCGAACAGGAGAACCTTCGCGTTCTCGAGGATGCACTCCATCCGCTCGGCGTCGGTGATGAAGTACGGGGAAAGGTATCCGCGGTCGAACTGCATTCCCTCGACGACTTCGAGGGTCGTCTCGAGCCCGCGAGCCTCTTCGACCGTGATCACGCCGTCCTTGCCGACTTTGTCCATCGCCTCGGAAATGATCTTGCCGATCTCGACGTCGTTATTGGCGGAAATCGTTCCGACGTGCGCGATGTCCTTGCCCTCGACAGGCTTCGACATCTTGTTGAGCGCCTCGACGGCGGCGCGAACGCCCGCGTCGATGCCGCGCTTTAACTCCATCGGGTTCGCGCCGGCCGTGACGTTCTTGATGCCCTCGCGGTAGATCGCCTGAGCGAGGACGGTCGCCGTCGTCGTGCCGTCGCCGGCCACGTCGGACGTCTTCGAAGCGACTTCGCGGACCATCTGGGCGCCCATGTTCTCGAGCGAATCCTGAAGCTCGATCTCCTTGGCGACGGTGACGCCGTCCTTGGTGATCGTGGGGGAACCAAACTTCTTCTCGATGACGACGTTGCGGCCCTTCGGACCGAGCGTCACTTTGACGGCGTCCGCGAGCTTGTTGACGCCGTGGAGGATGCGCTGGCGCGCTTCCTCGCCGTAGGAAATCGTTTTAGCTGCCATATTTCTGTGTCTCCGTTTATCTCTCTAAAATCCGTGCCGGTTACGTCTCTCGATTCTTACTTCTCGATGACCGCGAGAACTTCGTCCTCGCGCAGGATGAGATGCTCTTCGTCATCGATCTTGATTTCCGTCCCGGCGTACTTGCCGATCAGGATCCGGTCGCCCTTCTTCACATCGAGGGGCAGCTGCTTGCCTTCCTCGTTGATCTTGCCCTTGCCAACGGCGACGACCTCGGCCTCCATGGGCTTTTCCTTGGCCGAGTCGGGAATGATGATTCCGCCCTTGCGGGTCTCCCCGGTCTCCAGACGCTTGACGAGAATGCGGTCATACAGCGGTCGAATCTTCATGCGTTTCCTCCAGTTACCCTTCTTGGACTTCCGGGAAAGACCCATTGGTTTTGCCCGGCGAGAGGGCGATATTAGCACTCCTCGATCGCGAGTGCTAGCACCGGCGGACATTCCTAGCAAACCTAAATGATTCAGATACTTACCGGCCATCAGGCGTCGCTGGTTCAGTCGGAAGGTCGCTCCCTTTGACGACTTTTCCGGCGCTAAAAACGCCCCGGGGGCACCCCGCGCTCGAATTCTTTTCGTGCGCCCGGGGTATCGTCGCAACCCGCTTTCGATGAATGCCAGAAACTGGACCGGCCGGGACGTTCTCATCACCGGTGGTCTCGGCTTCATCGGCTCGAATCTCGCGCTGCGGCTGGTGCGGGAAGGCGCGCGGGTCACGCTCTGCGACGCGATGATCGAGGGCTACGGCGGCAACCGCGCGAACATCCGCGAGATCGCCGCCGACGTCGAGGTCTCTATCGCCGACGTGCGCGACGAGTCCGCGATGGGGGATCTCGTCGCGGGCCGGGACGTCGTGTTTCACCTGGCGGCGCAGGTCTCGCACGTCATGTCGCTGTCGAATCCCTATCCGGACATCGACATCAACATCAAGGGGACGGCCGCGCTCCTGGAAGCGTGCCGCAAGAGGAACCGGGACGCGATCGTCGTCCGCTCGGGCACCCGAGGCCAGTACGGACCGGCCGTGCGCCTTCCGGTTTCGGAAGAGGCCCCTTCGGACCCGCGCGGGCTTTACGAGATCTCCCAGCTCACGGCGGAAATGATCTGCCGGACGTACACCCGCATCCACGGTGTCCGAACGGTCCCGCTGCGACTGACCAACATTTACGGGCCTCGCGGCCAGATGCGCCACTCCCAATTCGGGGTCGTGAACTGGTTCGTGCGTCTGGCGCTGGCGGGCTCGCCGATTTCGATCTTCGGCTCGGGCGAGATCCTCCGGGATTTTCTCTACGTGGATGACTGCGTCGATGCGCTCGTCAAAGCGGCGGCGGAGCCTTCCGCCGTCGGCGAGATCTTAAACGTCGGTAACGACCGGTCGAGCACATTTCTGGAGGTGGCGAGGATCCTCGAAGCCCTGGTGCCCGGCACGCGGATCGAGTTCACCGACTTCACACCGGAGCGGCGCGCCCAGGAGCCCGGGGACTTCGTGTCCGACATCTCGAAGATCCGCCGGATGCTCGACTGGAGCCCGTCGGTCCCCCTCGAGGAAGGGCTCGCCCGAACCGTCGACTTCTATCGGACCAGGCGGGTTGACTATTTTTAGGCCGGCAGGCGGCTGCCGGGATCTCAAAGCCTGTATTCAACGCTGAACGCTCGACGCTCAATGCTCAACCGGCCTCAACCCTCAACCCTCAACCCTGAACCGTCAACTAAGCTCCCACCGATGATTTCCATCCATCCGACCGCCCTGGTCGCCTCTTCGCGCATCGGAGACGGCACCCGAATCTGGGCGTTCGTCAACGTGCTCGAAGGGGCAACGATCGGCCGCGACTGCAACATCTGCGACCGGTGCTTCGTGGAGAACGACGTCGTGGTGGGAGACCGGGTCACGGTGAAAAGCGGCGTCTCGCTGTGGGACGGCGTGCGGCTCGAGGACGACGTTTTCGTCGGGCCGGGAGCCACGTTCGCAAACGACTTCCGGCCCCGCAGCGGCATACGCTTCGCCTCGCATCCCGAGACGTTCGTTCGGATCGGGGCTTCGCTTGGATCGGCCGCCGTGGTGCTCCCGGGACTCACGATCGGTCGCTGGGCGATGGTCGGCGCGGGCGCGGTCGTCACGCGCGACGTCGAGGAATTTGCGCTCGTCTACGGCAACCCCGCGCGGCCGCGGGGATGGGTGTGCCGCTGCGCCCGGACTCTCCTGTTCGACGACGACGGCGCCCGTTGCGGCTGTGGACGCAGGTTCCGGCGCGAAGGCCCCGCCCGCATCCGGGAGGAATCCGCATGAGGGCCGCGGTCGCGAGCGCGGCGGACCGCGTTCCCTTTGCGGACCTCGCCGGCGCCTACTCCTCGCACCGCGAAGCGATCGACGCCGCGGTCGCAAGGGTGCTCGCGAGCGGCTCGTACATCCTGGGTAAGGAAGTGGCGGCTTTTGAGACGGCGTTCGCCCGTTTTCTCGGCGTGGCGCACGTCGTCGGCTGCGGAAACGGGACCGAGGCGATCGCGCTGATGCTGCTCGCGGCGGGAGTACGCCCGGACGACGAGGTCGTCGTGCCGGCAAACGCCTGCGTCCCGGTCGCCGCCGGGGTCCGCCTCGCAGGAGCGCGGCTGAGCCTGGCGGACGTCAATCCCGCGACCCTGACCCTCGATCCCGCCGCAGTCGAGCGAGCGCTGGGGCCCGCGACGCGTTATGTGCTCGCGGTGCACCTGTATGGCGGCGTGGCGGATGTCGACGCGCTTGGCGACATTTCCCGCCGGCGCGGCGTCACACTTCTCGAAGACTGCGCGCAAAGCCATGGCGCCGCGTGGAAAGGCCGCAGGACCGGCTCTTTCACGACAGCGGCCGCGTTCTCCTTCTATCCCACGAAGAACCTCGGCGCGCTCGGCGACGGCGGCGCCGTTTCGACGAGCGACGACGAGCTTGCCCGCCGTCTGCGGCGTCTTCGCCAGTACGGCTGGACGCGGCGCGACTACGCGGAGATCGAGGGACGCAATTCGCGCCTGGACGAGCTGCAGGCCGCGGTCCTCGCGGCGAAGCTTCCCGGCCTCGACAGGGAAAACGCCCGGCGGCGAGCGATCGCGAAGCTCTACGACGTTTCGCTCGCCGGCATGCCGGTGACGGTCCTGGCCGCCCTCCCCGGCAGCCTCCCGGCGGCGCACCTGTACCCGATCCGGTGTGAGCGGCGCGACGCCCTGAGGCAGGCGCTCGAAATTGCCGGTATCGAGACGGGAATCCACTACCCGACCCCTCTGCATC
>JBBQDF010000296.1:0-4332 GCA_038319475.1 Thermoanaerobaculia bacterium | reverse complement strand
TTCCCCTGCCGCACCTGCGGACAGGAGCTTCCGGTGCGCACGCGCCGCCAGATGGGGAGGCAGTGCGCCGTCTGCTCCTGGAAGCGGATGAAGGTCCAGTCGCAGGCGATCCCCCCGCCCATGAATTCGTAATCGCCGCGGCCTGCCCACAACGCGCTGCAGCGGGCGGCCTACTTCTCGATGCCGGTGCTCGGCATTCTCGCGGTCGCGAGCGGCTGGGCGATGCACAAGCCGGTGCAGCTCCCCTGGCTCGAGCGGCTGTTCGTCAACTACGACGGTGCCCGCATCGTCCACTTCGTGGTGATGATCGCGTTCGCGTCTTTCATCATTCCGCATGTGCTGCTGGTGATCGGCGATGGATGGGACACGTTCCGCTCGATGATCGTCGGGTGGTCGGAGCGAGGAAGCCATGAAGACGACTGACGGTCGCGACGGAGGAGAAGAGCTCGCGCCGCCGCGGAAATCGGAACCCGCCGCGGGGCCCGTCCCTCCCGCGCCATCGGACCAGGACGCCGGAACGCGTCCGGCGGCGGATCAGGAACACCCCACCGTGGAAGCAGCACCCGCGGCCGTCGAAGCAGCACCCGCCGTTGTCGAGGCCGCCCCCGCCGGCGCCCGTAGCGCACGAGAGGCTCCGCCGAAATCAGCTCACGCCTCGCCGATTCGCCGCCGCTCGCTCGCGCAGCGGCTCGCGGAGCCGAAGGAGCAAGCGGTCTCGATGCCCGCCGCGGCCGCCCGCGCGCGGAGTCGGCGCGATTTTCTTCTCTTCGGCGCCGGCGCGCTCGCCGCGGCGGGAGGGCTCTGGTGGCTCCTACCGGACGAGACGCGGGCGCAGCACCTGACACCGGCTCTGCGGGAAAAGATCGACTCTCTGGAAGCCCGCCTCGGCGCCACCTCCGAGCGGCGCGAGCAGTTCCTGGATCGCACGCTGACGTTCGACGACGACGTCGCCGAGGCTCTCTATTCGAAGGACCGGTCCGTCCGCACGTACTCCCGCTCGCAGGCGACGGCGCTGCGCAACAACTACAACGGCGCGACGCCGGACGCGTCCTACATCCCGGGCTGGCGCCTCACGGTCTCCGGCCTCGCCTCGGGACGGACCGAGCGGCTCTCGATCGCCGATCTTCTCCGGCGATTTGCGCGCCGCGATCAGGTCACGCGTCTCTGCTGCGTCGAGGGGTGGAGCGCCGTGGCGTGGTGGGGCGGCTTCTCATTCTCCGATTTTCTTCGGGCCTACCCGCCCGCTCGGCAAGCGCGGTGGGCGAAGCTCGAGTCCGCCGTCAATCTCGACGGGGCGGGCCGCTCCGACCCCTATTACGTCTCGATCGACCTCGCGACCGCTCGCCATCCGCAGACCCTTCTCGCGACCCACTTTTCCGGCAGGCCGCTTCCCGTCGAGCATGGCGCGCCCCTGCGCCTGGTCGCTCCGATGAAGCTGGGCCTCAAAAACATCAAGGCCATCACATCGATCGAGCTCACCGACGAGGAACCCGACGACTACTGGAACGAACGCGGATACTCGAAATACGACGGCCTCTGACCGCCGCGGCTCGAACCCGCTCTCAAGCCGTAATCCGATTCTGGCCTGTCGTTTGCTGGGCTTTCCGATCATGGAAGACATCCCCGTCCGATGGAAATGTCTCACCTGTTCGGCCACGCACCTGCAGCTCGTGCCCGGAACCACCGAGGATCTCCTGAGCCTCAAGCTGCGCTGCCCCGGCTGCGCCTGCGAGAGCGCGCTCTGTGACAGCGTCGAGGAGGTCCGACCCGAGCGCCGGCCGAAGCAGCTGACCGCGGAGAGCTGATCGAAGTCTTCGAGAGGAAAGAGCTGGATCTGAGACGAGCGCGACCGCGATATCGCCGACGCTTTTTTTTAGCCTTTTCGGCTTCCAGGCTTCCAGGCTTCTAGGCTTCGGCTCCCGGCGGCCGGCGGGCGGGGGCGGCGGGCTCGATGTCCGGGAGCCGGTCGTACTCGAAGGCGATCGGACCGCCTTCTCGTTTTAACTCCGCGACCTTGACCGCGGAAAGCTCCGGCGGCACGCGCAACACCAGCCACAGATAGTCGAACACCTCTTCGGTGGAGGTGCAGGTCTTTATCAGAACGGAAGCCTCGGGCGCGCCGAGCAGCACGCGGATCCGCTCGGGTCTCCGGCGATCGATCGCGATTTCCAGGCGGGGACGAGCCAGCACGTCCGAACAATAGCAAACCGCACAACGCGGAAGCACTTAATTTTTTCAGGCAAATTTCAGGGGCTTTCCGGACCCCGAGGAGGGGCCGATCCGGCAGAACCGCGGTCAGTCCTCGAGGCGCAGGTCCACCTTGTCGGCGAGCTCGTCGGTCAGCCGGTCGATCGGCCGTTTGACACGGCGCTCCGCGGCAGCCGGACCGGCCGCGAGCTCCATCTCGAGAACGACGCCATCGAGCTCGCTGATCAGGTGGCTCAACTGCCCGGCGTCGAGCACCGCTTCGACCAGAGAACGGTAGTACCGGAGCGTGCCGTTGTTCTCGTCTCGAAAATCCAGACGCTCCTGAAAATCGAGCCGCCGGAACGCGCAGAGGAGCGAGCGCGCCCCCTGAAGTTTTTCCGCGCAGACCAGACGCCGGACGGCTGCCGAGCTGTGACGGAAATAGAGCGAATAGAGCCGGGATGCGCTGCCGGGCCGCAGGGCTTCCTGAGCCTCCTGGCACCCGCGCGCGAGAAGAGCCGCGCGATCTCCGAACCGTTCGCGGATCTCCTCGAACCTGGAACCGGAGGCCCCCTCTCCATTTTCGAGCGGCAGGAGCGCGGCGATCGCCTCGTCTTCACTGCCTCCATCTTCCAGGACGTGGAAGGCGGCGCCGAGGAGCCGGGCGAGCGCCGCGGTGTCGCGCGAACCTGCATCGAGCGAGAACCGCAGCGCTTCCGAGACCCGGACGGCGAGAGGCGGGGGAAGGACGACCGGGACGGGACCTTCGCCCCGGGCGGCCGGTCCGGGAGCGGCGCCTTCCTGCGGGGACGGCGAGGGATCGTCCGGGGCATCTCGCGCGTCCTGCCCCTGCCCCTCCAGGGGGTCTGAGCGCGTCGCGGGGTGGGTTTCGTCGAGCGCATCGCCTTCCGTCAGCGCCGCACGCTGGTTTGCGAGCGTCACGAGGAGGTCGAGATCGCCGAGCACGGCCCGCGCCCGGGCCGGATCGTCCGCGTTCCGGCAGAGAAACGAGATTCGGTTGCGGGTCCGGTTCAGGTGGAAGCGGGAAAAACGCGCGGACCTGCGGCGGACGAGCACGAAAGCATCGACCCAGCGATCCTCGAGCTCGCCGGTCAGGATGACGTAGTACTCGCTTCCCCCCGCTTCCCAGGAGGCGAGAGACGCGAAGTCGACACCGACAGGGCTTTCGACCGGGTTCTCCAACAGACACCTCGCCGTTCACTTCACGATAACGCACAGCGTCCGCGACACACCTCGGGACCTTCAGGAAAGGGAAGAATCCAGCTATCCTCGAGGGCCTGGGTTCGATTCACCAAGCGCCGCGCACCCGAAGCTCGCCGTCCTGGACCCGGCCCGTCGCGTCGCTGGCGCTGGTTTGCCCGATGGCGGGTTGCGCGACCGCGCCCCCTCAGATGCCCGACGTCTGTCCTCGCCAAGAGTTGCCGCTCGACGTGATTCCGCCGAAGTTGACGAAGCGCGTCCCGCCAGATCCCGGAGGCCCGGACGAACGGCCGAGATCCGGAATCGTGTGCGCCCGGTGGACGATACGGCAGAAGGCGTTCCGGTCGGGATCGTCCTCACGAAGCGCGGAGATCCCCTCCTCCGAGCGGGCGCTCATCGCGGCGGTCAGCCAATGGCCCCCTAGGAGTGAAGAGTTGTGATTCGATTCACATCAACCGGCAGGACTTCTACGTTTCCCGTAGTCCTCACGATCAAAACTCGGTGACCGCACTCGCAGGTTTCAACGATGGATCCGGAGAGAGTCTGGGGGACGGATCACGATCAATCCCGAGCAAGGCGCATGGGGACAGATCGAGACCGTGTTTCGACGTTGCAACGTTCATGTGTAGGGAGTTGTTCGCTACCGTACGCCCTAGCCTGTTCCGCTACCTGTCGCTAGCGTACGGTTTCCCGCTAATAAACCGACTGATGGTGCAAAAAGGCAAGATTCATTGGCACAACCAACCGGGAAATTCATTTTTCCCGTCGGCCCGCTGGCGGCTCGCCGTCGGGACAGATAAGGATCTGACGTTTCGGGGGCATCGCGACGAGGGTGCGGGGTCGGGAAATATCGCCCGACTCTTGGCCGCCCCGGTCAACCTGGAAAGCCCGAACGATCCTTCGCCCCGGCCCGGCTATCACCCG
>JBBQDF010000295.1:0-4339 GCA_038319475.1 Thermoanaerobaculia bacterium | reverse complement strand
AGTATTTCTAGTGTTACAAGTGAGGCACCATGTCCGTACCCGTCTCTCTCCGCCTTCCTGATCGGACCGCCAGAGCCCTCGAGGATCTCGCCAGGGCGACCGACCGCCCGAAGACCTACTTCATCGAGAAGGCGCTCGAGTCCTACCTCGCGGAGTACGCCGACTACCAGGTTGCGCTCGACAGACTGAGAGACAAGGACGACCTCGTCGTTTCGTCGGCCGAAATGAGAACCCGAATTGGCCGGCGCAAGCGTTGAGTACAAAGCATCCGTCAGCGGTGATCTGGATCGACTCGACCCCCAAGTCGCCCTTCGGATACTCAAGAAGATCCAAAGGGCTCTGGTCGAGGACGGGGGTTCCGGCGAGCCTCTCGCGGGCGAGTTCGCCGGGCTCTTCAAACTGAGGGTCGGCGACGACCGCGTGATCTACGCCCGAATGACAAAAGGCTATCTCGTCCTGCGGATCGGGCATCGCGGAAACGTCTATCGCAAAGGACGTTCGTAGCCGACCCGGCCTGACGAGAATCCCCTCGCTCGGTGCCGCTTCTCCCGGAACCCGACTCGGCCCTAAGACCTCCTCGCGTTTGCTGAGTGAGAGAGGTTGGCGGCAGCCCGACGCTTCACGCCGCGAAAGCTTTCACCGATTGACCCCCTGAGAGTTCTTGACCCTCACGCGCCATTAGTATTTAATACTTATATGGAACGCAAAATCGTCCAGATCGGCAGCTCCCTCGCGGTGACGCTTCCTTCCGAGGTCGTGAAGGAGTTCAAGCTCAAGAAGGGGCAGGAAGTCGAAGTCTCCGTTCACCCCGCCACCGGTGCCGTGACGATCCGCCTGGGAGGCAAGGAGTTCGAAAACGGCAAGGCCACGCGGAGATTCGAGGCGCTCGCAGAGAGCCTGTTGAAGTGCCGGGCGAAGCTCTACCGAAAACTCGCCGAGTGATCCAGTACCTCTCGGTGGATCAGGTTCTCCGCCTGCACACGCGACAAATCGAGTCTTTCGGCGGAGGCGCGGGCTTGCGGGATCGGGGAGGTCTCGAGTCCGCGGTCGCCAGACCAGCGGCGACCTTCGGAGGCGACGATCTCTATCCGGATCTCGCAGGCAAAGTTGCCGCCCTGATGCATCTGCTCGTCATGAACCACCCGTTCGTGGACGGCAACAAACACGTCGGCGCGATGGCCGCCGAGCTCTTCCTCGAAGCCAACGAACGGCGCCTTCTTGCGAGCGACGAGGAGCTCGAGAGCCTGACCCTGGCCGTCGCGCGCGGGGAGATCGACGCCGAACGCCTCGCGATCTGGTTTCGACAGAGGATCTCGATCGAGAGCTAAGCGTCATTTCTCAACAGGTTGTTCATTCGAAACGCCACTCCAGGGGGTGGAGCTCGCTCCTCTCCCGGCGGGAGAGGGTCGGGGTGAGGGGCTCTCGAGTGCGGCGTAAGTATTTCTTGTGAGCCGGTGCTCCGAACCCCTCACCCTGCCCACTCCCCTCTGGGGAGAGGGGATTTGATTGCCGGGTGCCAGTGAACAACCTGTTGAGAAACGAGACCTAGGCGTCCGCCAAAATCAGAGATCACTGTCTGACCCCCGAGAGCTGCCAACTACTACCTCTCGGGGACCCGAGGTTCGAGAGGCTGGTGGCGGGGAGTAGCCGAAGGCCGCGGAGACAGTCGGCCTACCAGTCCGCGTCGTTACCTCAGCCCCTCCGCGACGTAGAGATCCGACAGGGTGTGGGAGTAGCCGAAGAGGATGGTCTTGCCGTCCGCGGAGATATCCGAGGGGCCGATGCTCGTGATGCCGGTCGGATCGCCCGGCATGAACTCCTTCCAGACCTCCCGTTGGCCGGTCGCGAGGTCCAGGCGGTAGACGCGCGCGGGGAACGTGTCTTTCGAGCTGCCGAGGAAGAGAGCGCGGCCGTCGGCGGCCCATCGCAGCGGCAGGTCGGTCGGCTCGAGGCCGCGAATCGGCTGCGGAGAGCCGCCGCCGGCGCCTTCAAGGGGAGTGAGGGAGAACTCCCGCCCCGGCGTCGCGGTCAGCAGGAATTTTCCGTCCGGCGAAACAAGCGAGGCGGTGACCCCCTCCGGGGTGACGGGTCGGGCGGCGCCGCCGTCGAGGTTCTGCACGAAGACTCGGCGGGGCTTCCCCGCCTCGTTGCCGTTGAACGCGATGCGCTTGCCGTCGGGAAGGAACTCCCCGAAGCTCACGGACCCGGATCGATCGATCGAGTCCTTCGGGAAGGTCTTCGGCTGACCGGCGCCGGTCGGCAGGAGAACGAGTGTCGCGGGCGTCGTCCGGACCTGGTTGGTCAGGACCCACTTCCCGTCGGGAGAGAGGGCCACGCAGTTGCCTTCGCCCAGCCGCACCGCCGCGGAGCCGTCGAGCTTGCGCAGGTAGACGGAGTACCCCGCGCCGCCGGCCTCTCCCATCTCGGTGAAGGCGACCGACTTTCCGTCCTCGAACAGATGCGGGAAGTTCGACCATTCGAGACCCGAGAGATCCCGCTCCTTCGTCTCTCCCGGAACCACACCGAGAAATCCGTCCCGTGCGTTGCTCTGGTCCAGGAGAACGCGCCCGTCGCGGGAGATGTCCTGGAGCACCACTCCCGCGGGGGTCGTGAGCACGGTGCGCTCGCGTCCGGCCGGCGTGACGGCGTAGAGAGCGCGGGAATTCCCCGCGCGGCTCGCCGTGAACCAGATCTCCCGGCCGGAAGCGGACCAGGCCAGGCCCTGCGCGCTCTCCCACCCATCGGACAGCGTCCTCTTCTTTCCCGCAAGGTCCATGATCGCAACAGAACCACGGTCGTCGCCGAAGATCGGGTGGTCCAGAAACGCGATGGCGTCTCCCTTCGGAGAGAGGCGCGGGTGGCTGATGTAGCCGGTCGTCTCGTACAGGACCTTCCCGGCGGGGAACTCGAGGCGATAGCGCCACTGCGGCGCGCGTACGACGGCCTGGCTCGCTCCGTCCGGGGACCAGTCGGCGCTTGCGACGTCCTCGAGGATCGGCCGCGACGCGCTGCCTGACAGGGGCGCCTGCGAGAGCGTGCCGGCCGCGGCATAGCCGCTCGATCGACGCATCGCGCTCAGGATGAGCATCTCGCCCGTGCGGGAGATCGCCTCGACCCTTCCCTCGGGAAGCGCCAGCCGTAGCGATTCGGGGCTCTCGACGCGCATCGAGTAGAGCGCCGGCCTGGTGGCGCCATCCCAGGACGCCGAGTAGATGATCGTGTTCCCGTCGGGCGCGAAGCGGGCGCTCTGGATCGGTCCGCGGCGGAAGGTGAGCCTGTGGAAGGTCGGATTGGACACGGGCGCGGCTTTCCAGATCAACCGGCCGGCGACGAGCCCGATCGCCACGGCGGCGAGGACGGCCGCGGCCGCCAGGCGCGAGGGAAGCCGGGTCGGGAGGCGGGCCTTCGAGGGCTCGATTCGAGGCGTCGAGAGACCCGATAGCGTCTCGAGGGCGAAGGCCACGTCATGCGCGGAGTGGAAACGCTGCTCGGGGTTCTTCTCGAGGCAGTGGCGGACGATGCGGTCGAGGCCGGGGGAGATCGACTGGTTCGTGACGGAGAGATCCGGCGGGTCTTCCCTCAGGATCGCCGACATCGTGTCCGCGGCCGAGTCGCCATGAAAGGCGCGCTTGCCCGAGAGCATCTCGTAGAGGATTGCGCCGAAGGAGAAGATGTCGCTCCGCGCGTCGGCGGCCTTGCCGCGCACCTGCTCGGGCGACATGTAGCCGAGCGTGCCCAGCACGACGCCCGGCTCCGTACCGCGCGTCTCGGTCGGGAGGTTGGTGGCCTGGCCCTTGTCTTCGGTGTGCGTCAGCTTGGCGAGCCCGAAGTCGAGGATCTTCACGCGGCCGTCGTTGGTCACGAAGATGTTCTCGGGCTTCAGGTCCCGGTGGACGATGCCCTTCTCGTGCGCCGCCGCCAGGCCGTGGACGATCTGGAGGCCGTAGTCGATGATCTTGCGCTGCGGCAGGCGCCCGCCCGAAAGAACCGCGCGCAGCGTCTCGCCCTCGAGCAGCTCCTGGACGACGTACGGAGCGTCCTCGTGGGTCCCGATGTCGTGAACGGCCGTGATGTTGGGATGGTTCAGGACGCCCGCCGCCCGGGCCTCCTGCTCGAAGCGCCGCAGGCGATCGGGATCGGCGGAGAAGGAAGCGGGCAACACCTTGATCGCCACATCCCGCCCCAGCCGCGGATCCTTCGCCCGATAAACCTCGCCCATCCCCCCCGCCCCGATGGGCGCGAGAACCTCGTAGGGACCGAGACGCGATCCGATTACCAGCGGCATGGGGTGGGGGGGATTCTACCGGTGGCGCGGAGAGGGCCGTGCCGCGGCGTTCCT
>JBBQDF010000294.1:0-4358 GCA_038319475.1 Thermoanaerobaculia bacterium | reverse complement strand
GCTCGTCGAGCGGCTCCGGGGGTTCGGCGTCAACTTCGCCTCCCGGGAGGCCGCTCCCCCCGCCGACGGGGTTCTCGCCGGGAAGACCGTGGTCGTGACGGGCACTCTGGACGGCGTGACGCGCGAGGAGGCCTCGGCGCGGCTCGAGGCGGCGGGGGCGAAGGTCGCGGGCTCCGTTTCCCGGAAAACCGACTACGTCGTGGCGGGAGAGGCGGCCGGCTCGAAGCTCGAAAAGGCGGCGTCGCTCGGGGTGCGAGTAGTGACGTGGGCCGAGATGCTTGACATAATGGGGGCCGACAAACTCGTCATCGGCGCCTGACCGGCACTCACTCACCGAGTGCCCGAAAGTGGAGAGAGGTCGCTTGGACTTACCCGCCAAAGTCGTGATTTTCTGCCCGACGCTGGAGTTGAAGAACAAGCCCGGGCGGCTCATGGCGATCTCGTCCAACGGTTTTTACGAGATCTGGCTCGACTTCGCCGAGCGCAACCATACGGTGCTCCTGCCGGTTCAGGGAACGGCCCTGGTCTTTTCTGAGCCGAACACGACGGGGGAGCCGGTCGCCGGAATCGAAAGGTAGCTCTCGGCCGTCAGCCGTCAGCTGTCAACTTTCAGTCGAGTCAGGCTTTCTCGACCCCCGGGAACTTCGTCAGCAGCTCCGGCAAGGTGAGTATCCGCTCCACCGGCTCCTCCGCGGCGCCCGTGCCGATGAGGATCGCGCGCATGCCCGCGCGGCGCGCGCCGAGGACGTCGATCGAGAAGATGTCCCCGACGTACACGCATTCAGAAGCCGGGATTCCGAGCCGGTCGGTCGCCGCGAGGAAGATTCGCGGATCCGGTTTTTCGAATCCCACCTCGAACGAATCGACGACGACCTCGAGAAAGGACGAAAGGCCGGCGCTCTCGAGGAGCGCGCGCACCCTCCCGTCCGCGTTCGAGACGACCCCGATCCTGTAACCCCGATCCCGCAGCGTCGAGAGAGTTTCGGCGGCCCCTTCCCCCGCGCGGGACCAGAGGTTTGCCCGCGCGTGCTCGGCGGCCACGGCCGACACCCCCTTCCGCGCGGACTCCTCCTCGAGCCCGAGGCCGCCCAGGATCGCGTCCAGGAAAAACGGCACACGCTCGGCGTCCGTCGAGGAGGGATTGCGCGCGATCCAGGCGCCGAGCGTCGCCGCCGCCGCGGATGCCGCCTCCCCGAACCTGGCGGCGGCGTGCGGAGCGCCGGCGGCGCGGCAGATCCGATCTCCATCGAGGTGGAGGAGCGTCCCCCCGGCATCAAAGAGGATCGCTTCGGGCGAGTTCTCGGTTTTCAGTTATCCGTTCCCAGACTTGGATTCTGTTTCCGACTCCGGCTGACAGTTGACAGCGTCTTTTTGCTACGTCAGCTCGGCGCGCACGGCGGCTTCGAGATCGCCCGCGATCTGCGACACCTCGCCGGCGTCCGGGCCCTCGACCAAGATCCGGAGCAGCGGCTCGGTGCCCGAGTAGCGGAGAAAAATCCGCCCCCGACCGTCGAACTGCTGTCTGGCGCGGTCGACCGCGCGCGTGACGGACGGCAGGTCCTCGATCTCGACGCGCCGCGCGACGCGAATGTTCCGGAGCGCCTGCGGCGTTTTTTCGAGAGTGGCGAGGCGCGACAGCGGCTGTCCGCTCTCGACGAGGATCGAGGTCAGCAGGAGCGTCGTCAGGATCCCGTCGCCGGCGGGGGAGAAGGGAAGAAGCACGTGGCCGGACGTCTCCCCGCCGAGGGTCGCTCCGGTTTCTTCCATCAGGCGCGCGACGTTGCGGTCGCCGACGGCAGAGCGGCGAAACGGGATCCCCTCGCGGGCGAACGCGGCCTCGAGGGCGAAATTCGACATCACCGTCCCGACGACGCCCGCGGGGTGCAGGATGCCTTTGCGCTTCCAGTCGCTTGCGATGATCCAGAGGACGTCATCGCCATCCAAGATGCGTCCGTCCTCGTCCGAGAAGATCGACCGGTCGGCGTCGCCGTCGTAGGCAACGCCCAGAGCGGCGCCTTTCTCCCGCAGCGCTCCGAGCATGTTTTCAGGATGCAGGGCGCCGCACCCTTCGTTGATGTTTCGCCCGTCGGGAGCGTCGCAGATCGAGTCGACGTGCGCGCCGGCGCGGCGCAGCGCTTCGGGTCCGAGCCGGAACGCCGCGCCATTTCCGGTGTCCATCAGGATCCGCGCTCCCGCGAGGCGCACCGGGACGCTCTTCGCCATTCGGGCGAGGTAGAGCTCCGAAAGCGCGGGGTCGGCCTCGACCGGCTCCGCGGCCACCGCGCCCGCGCCGTCCTGCCGGCCCTCCGCGAGGAGTTTCTTTTCGAGCGACTCCTCTTCGGCGTCCGGCCATTTGCGAGCGTCGGGTCCGAAAATCTTGATCCCGTTGTCGTGCCAGGGATTGTGTGAGGCAGACACCGATACGCCCGCGCCGGCTTTCAAACCGAGGACGACCTCGGCCACCCCGGGTGTCGATATCACCCCCGCGGAGGCCACCCGGCCTCCGGCCTCCACGATCCCGGCGCAGAGCTGCGCGACGATGCGCGGCGTCGATTCCCGGGTGTCTCCTCCGACGACGGCGGTCGGGTTTCCGGAGGCGGACAGCCGCCGGCCGAGCTCGCGGCCGATCTGACGGACGGTGCCGTCGTCGAGCGGGAATTCGCCCGCGTGCCCCCGCAGGCCGTCGGTGCCGAAGAGCTTCATCGCCTGCGAGGCTTCATCGCCTGCGCGGGCGTCAAAGAAGGAGTTGCGAGCGGCTCGGCGCCGGCCATGGGATGCAGCCGGACGGTCACCGTGACGACCTGCCCTTCGCGTACGCGCACGCCGGGGGCATCCGCGACGACGGTGGCCGGCGTGCTGAACGTCGCGGCCCGCTCCGACAGCGAGACGGGGTCCGTCGAGACAGAAGTCATCTTGCCGAGCACGGCCGACGGGCCGGCGAGCCGGGCCGAGCGGGGCTCGATCGAAACGTCGCCGACGATCCACCCGGGCGCGGGGGTGCCCGTCAGGTTCGGGGCGATCGGAAGCACTTTCTCAGACACCCCGTCGAGCACGATCCGCACTTCCGGGGGAGAGATCGCGATCACTTCGATCTCGGGGGCGACGTTGATGTCTTCGGGGGCCAGCCGGTAGAGCCGCTCGCCGCGCGTCGCGCCCTGAAGATCGATAACTGCCTCGATCTTATCGGGGTCGACCTGCCGCAGCGCGGTGAAGGGCCCGCGCACCCGGACGTCCGCGGTGGGAGGCACCGCGGACGCGATGATCGTCCGCTCCGGGATGTTCACGACGGACAGCCCGATGCGGTAGCTGCGTTCGGAAATGCGCTCACGACGTTGAGCGGAAAGCACGAACCAGACCAGCAGGGCCATTCCGAGCGCCAGGATCTTGAGGCCGAGGTTGCGAAGGATCGCCGGACGTGCCGCCATTATGCCGCCACCGCGAATTCCCGCAGGAGAAGGTCCCGGAGTCCCTTCCCGTCGAGGTCCTCGATCAAGTGCCCGTCTCGCGCGACCGAGATGGTCCCGCGCTCCTCGGACACCACGACGGCCAGCGCGTCCGTTTCTTCCGTGATTCCGATCGCCGCCCGATGTCGGGTGCCGAAGCGCTTGGAGAGTCCTTCGTTGATCGAGAGGGGCAGGAAGCACGCCGCCGCGGCCACCCGCTCGCCCGAAAGAATCACGGCGCCGTCATGGAGCGGCGTGCCGGGCGCGAAGACCGTGACGAGCAGGTCGTACGAAACCGCGGAGTCGAGCTTGACGCCGTTCTCGATGTAGTTCTTCAGCCCCTCGCGGCGCTCGAGAACGATCAGGGCGCCGGTCTTGCGGGCGGAGAGCGACGTGACGGCGAGTACGATGTCCGAAATGGTTTCCTCGGCGTGGTACCCGGAGAACCAGGAGAAAAACGGGGTGCGGCCGAACGTGGCGAGCGCGCGGCGAAGCTCGGCCGCGAAAAGCACGATGATCGCGAAGGGAACGTAGAAGAAGAGCGCCTGGAGAATCGTCCGGAGCGCCGCGAGCTTCATCACGACCGCGAGCTCGTACAGGAGGAAGACCGCGACGAACCCGAACACCATCTGAACCGCGCGCGTGCCGCGGATCAGGCGCAGGAGACTGTAGGCGATGAACGCGACGAGAAGAACGTCGATCGCGTCGCGCCACGTGACCGAGAAGTGGCCGAGTGGACCGAACAGGCGGGAGAGGGGATCGCTCATGAGGCGGCGGCCCCCGAAGCCGAAGCCGATCCGCGGTCCCCCCGGCCGGCACCTGGTCGCGCCGCCGGCGTCAGGATCGCGCGGCGCATCGAGAAAAAACGCGCCGTTTCGGCGGCGTCGTGGACCCGAATCAGTGCGGCGCCCCCCC
>JBBQDF010000293.1:0-4363 GCA_038319475.1 Thermoanaerobaculia bacterium | reverse complement strand
TCCCCCGCCAGCGCCCGTAGAACGCGGGCGGCCGCGCGAAGTCGCTCCGCCGGAGAACGCGCCGCCTGCCCGGGGTCTGGAGAGGAACCCCGTGGCGCCGCCGCCCACGGCCGCCCCCGCGCCTGCCCCGCCGCGCGACGTCGAGCGCAGCCGAGGAAGGGATTCTGGCCCCACGCCTGCCCCGCCGCCTCGCGACGACGGGGCTTCGCGGCGGCCAGCCGAGCGCGAGCGCCCCCCGGCTTCGCCCGCTCCGGGCCCGCCGGTCGCGGCCCAGCCGCCGCCCGATCGCGGACGGCCCGCTCCGGAGGTCCGGAAAAAAGAGGAGAAGCCCGTAACGCCCACGCCCACCGACAAAGAGAAGGCGAAGAAAGAAGAGAAGAAGGACGAGAAGCCCGAGAAAAAGGACTGAAGAGTCCGTCTGTCCGTGGGGGCACGAACGCTCACACGACAGTACGGGTACAAGTTTCGCCTTTAAACTGAGTTGTTTAACAGGTCGACGAAAGTTGACATTTAAGTATGGTTTCCATATGTTCTCTCCTGCGAGGGAACACGATGGCCGCCGACAACAGCTCCGTTCTCGAAATCACCAGCCGCGAATACACCGCGGGTTTCGTCACCGACATCGAGTCTGAGTCGATCCCGGTCGGCTTAAACGAGGGCGTGGTCCGGCTGATCTCGTCCAAGAAAAATGAGCCGGAGTGGCTGCTCGAGTGGCGGCTGAAGGCCTACCGCCACTGGACGACGATGAAAGAGCCGGCGTGGCAGAACGTTCACTACCCGCCGATCGACTACCAGGCGGCTTCGTACTACTCGGCGCCCAAATCCAGGAAGAACGCGCCAAAGAGCCTCGAGGAGGTTGACCCCAGGCTGCTCGAGACCTACGAAAAGCTCGGCATTCCTCTGCGTGAGCGCGGGAGGCTCGCCGGAGTGGCCGTCGACGCGGTCTTCGACTCGGTCTCGGTCGCGACCACGTTCCGCGAGCAGCTCTCGAAGGTGGGCGTGATCTTCTGCTCGTTCTCGGAAGCCGTCCAGAGCCATCCGGATCTCGTCCGGAAGTACCTCGGCTCCGTGGTCCCGTACTCCGACAACTTCTTCGCGACCCTGAACTCCGCCGTCTTCTCCGACGGGTCCTTCTGCTACATCCCGAAGGGCGTTCGCTGCCCGATGGAGCTCTCGACCTATTTCCGGATCAACTCCGCCAACACGGGGCAGTTCGAGCGCACCCTCCTCATCGCGGACGAAGGCGCGACGGTCTCGTACCTCGAGGGTTGCACGGCGCCGATCCGCGACGAGAACCAGCTCCACGCCGCGGTGGTCGAGCTCGTGGCTCTCGACGACGCGCAGATCAAGTATTCGACGGTGCAGAACTGGTACCCGGGCGACGAGAACGGGAAGGGCGGCATCTACAACTTCGTCACCAAGAGGGGCAAGTGCCAGGGACGGCGCTCCAAGATCTCGTGGACGCAGGTCGAGACCGGCTCCGCGATCACCTGGAAGTACCCGAGCTGCATCCTGCTCGGAGACGACTCCGTGGGCGAGTTCTATTCCGTGGCCGTGACGAACAACTACCAGCAGGCCGACACGGGCACGAAGATGATCCACATCGGGAAGAACACGAAGTCAACGATTATCTCGAAAGGGATCTCGGCCGGCCACGGCCAGAACAGCTACCGCGGTCTGGTCAAGATAAACCGCAAGGCGGACAACGCGCGCAACTACTCGCAGTGCGACTCGCTCCTGATCGGGGACAAGTGCGGCGCGCACACGTTCCCCTACATCGAGGTCAACAACTCGACCGCCCAGATGGAGCACGAGGCTTCTACGTCCAAGATCGGCGAGGACCAGATCTTCTACTTCCAGCAGCGCGGCATCTCGACTGAGGACGCCGTCTCGATGATCGTCAACGGCTTCTGCAAGCAGGTCTTCAAGGAGCTTCCGATGGAGTTCGCCGTCGAAGCGCAGAAGCTGCTCGGCGTGAGTCTCGAAGGGTCGGTTGGCTGAGCCGAGCAACCAACGGGAGCGAGACGGCCGCGGTACTCCGCGGTCAACTGAAGAAAGAAACTGAGAACTGATCACCGATGACTGAAAACTCTTCGACCGAAAACTCTTTCGCTCCTCTCCTTCAGATTGAGAATCTTCATGCCTCGGTGGGAGGTAACCAGATCCTGCGCGGCGTGAACCTGAACGTGAATGCGGGGACGGTGCACGCCATCATGGGGCCCAACGGCTCGGGCAAGTCGACGCTCGCGCACGTGCTCGCCGGAAGGCCCGGCTACGAGGTCACCGCCGGCCGCGTGCTCTACAAGGGGCAGGATCTGCTGGCGATGGCGCCGGAGATCCGGGCCCGCGAGGGTGTGTTCCTGGCCTTTCAGTACCCGGTCGAAGTGCCGGGCGTCTCGAACGTCTACTTTCTGAAGAATGCGCTGAACGCGGTGCGGAAACACCGGGGCCTTCCCGAGCTCGACGCGATGGACCTTCTCGCGCTGACGAAGGAGAAGGCGAAGCTCGTGCAGATCGACGAGGACCTCGTCCGCCGGCCCGTGAACGAAGGCTTTTCGGGAGGCGAAAAGAAGCGCAACGAGATCTTTCAGATGGCGGTGCTCGACCCCACGCTCGCAATCCTGGACGAGACGGATTCGGGGCTCGACATCGACGCGCTGCGGATCGTCGCCTCCGGCGTGAACGCGCTCCGCACGCCTGATCGGTCCATGATCGTCGTGACCCACTACCAGCGGCTTCTGAACTACATCGTTCCGGATTTCCTCCACGTGCTCGTGGACGGCCAGATCGTCCGCTCGGGGGGAAAGGAGCTCGCGCTCGAGCTCGAGGAACGCGGCTACGCGTGGCTCGAGAAAGAGCCCGCCGCCGCCGCCGGAGCCGGCGCGTAGGTGGCCGCCCCGGTGCTTTCGGCCGAGACGGATCTCGCGGCGGCCGCCTTCGCGGACCTGCGGCGCCGCACGGCCGGCGAGCCCGCGTGGCTCTCCGGCCTCCGGGATCGCGCCTTCGCGCGGTTCCAGGAGCTCGGGTTTCCCGGCGCCGCCGACGAACACTGGAAGCACACCAGCGTCGCCCCGATCGCGCGAATCGCGTGGGAGCCCGCCCCGCCGGACCCGGACGCCGCCCGCCCGCTGCCCGTCTCGGAATCCGGCGCGGCGCCGGGAGTGCAGCTCGGGTTTCTGAACGGCCGCTGGTCGCGAGCGCTCTCCCCCGTCGCGTCTCCTGTTCCCGGCCTCGACGCCCTTCCCCTCGCGGACGTCCTCCGCGACCATCCCGACTGGCTGCAGCCGCACTTCGGCCGCCATGCCGGCTGGGAAAAGAACCCGTTCACCGCGTGGAACACGGCGCTCGCCGAAGATGGCGCGTTCGTCCGCGTCTCGCGCGCCGCCGCGGCGGGACCGATTCACCTCCTCTTCCTCTCCGAAGGCACCGGCGGCCCGACGGTCGCGCACCCGAGAACCGTCATCGTCCTCGAGAACGGCGCGCAGGCGGCCGTCGTCGAGACCTACGTCGGCGAGGGCAGGACGCTCACGAACTCCGTCACCGAGATCGTGCTCGGCGACGGCGCGTCGCTCGACCACGCGAAGGTCCAGCGGGAATCTCCCGACGCCTTCCACGTGCACTCGATCGCGGCCACCCTCCGACGCTCGAGCCAGTTCACGTCGAGCAACGTCGCGTTCGGGGGAGCCATCGCCCGGACGGACCTCGGCGTGCACTTCACGGGTGAGGGCGGAGACTGCACGCTGAACGGCCTGTTCGTCGGCGACGGCACCGCGCTGCTCGACACCCACACGACCGTCGACCACGCGACACCGCACTGCACGAGCCGCCAGCTTTACAAGGGGATCCTCGACGGGCACTCGCGCGGGGTCTTCCACGGCACCGTGCTGGTCCGCAAGGATGCGCAGAAGACCGACGCGCTCCAGTCGAACAAGAACCTTCTTCTCTCGCGCAACGCGCTCGTGCACTCGACCCCCGCGCTCGAGATCTTCGCCGACGACGTGAAGTGCAAGCACGGCTCGACCATCGGCCAGCTCGACGCGGCCGCGCTCTTCTACCTGCGCTCGCGCGGCATCGGCGAGCCGGAGGCGCGCGCGCTCTTGACGTGGGCGTTCGCCTCCGACGTGGTCTCGAAGTTCAAGCCCCAGGTCGTGCGGGAGGAAGCCGAGCGGGCGCTCGCCACCCGGCTTCCGGGGCCGCCGCGATGAGCCGCTCCGGGGCGCTCGCGCCGTCCGTGACTCCGATCGCCGGGCCCGCAGGCGGTCCCCGTGCTCCCTATGACGTTCTCGCCGTGCGCCGCGACTTTCCGATCCTGTCCCGCCGCGTTCACGGCAACCCGCTCGTCTACCTCGACAACGCCGCGACG
>JBBQDF010000292.1:0-4364 GCA_038319475.1 Thermoanaerobaculia bacterium | reverse complement strand
CAGGCCCGTCAGGCGGCGCCCGGAGGGAAGCTGAGCCCGCAGGCGCCCGAGCGATCGCCGCACGCGCCGCGCCGGCAGTCCCGCGGCCAGAAGGCCCTTCGCGGTGCGCAGGAACACGAGGTCGGGAAAGGAGAACCGGAGTCTCTTTCCCTCGGATCGTTCGGGCTCCAGAAATCCCGACCGCACGTACGAACGCACCTGCGCCTGACTCAAGCCCAGGATCTGCGCGACTTCGCGGGTTTGGTAGGACAGGGGGGGTGGGGGGCTCGCGGGTGGCGCCGTGACCGGAAGGAGGAGGACCGAACCCGAACGACGACGAACGGCCGTCTCTACTTGCCCCTGCCGGTGGCGGTCTTCTTTTCGGGCTTCTCCGCTTTCGCCGACGCCACGCGCCTTGGCGGCTTGCGGCTCTCTTCCGCCGCCGCGGGGGCGGCAGGCGCGCCCTTCCGGCGAGGTCCGGCAGGGGCGGCGGCGAGGCTGCGTCGAAGCGCCTCCATCAGATCGATGACTTCGCCCGTCTTGGGACGCGGCGATGAGGAGATCTCCTGCCCCGTTTCGATCTTCAATCTCAGCTGTTCCTGGATGCGCTTCTTGACCTCGTCCTCGTACTCCTCGGGGTGGAAGCGGTCGGTGGCGCGCTGCTCCACGATCATCGTGGCGAGCTTCAGCTCCGACTCTTTGACCTCTTCCTTTCCGAGCTCGACCTCCGAGATCGGACGGACCTCGTCGGCATAGAGGAGCTGCTGCATCACGAGGCCGCCCTCGACGGGCCGGATCATCACGAGATACTGCTTTCCGCGAGCCGCATATTTGGCGAGGGCCACGCGCTGCGTGTCCTCGAGCGCCTTCGACAGGAGCCAGTACGCCTTCGCGCCGCCCTTCTCGGGGCCGAGGTAATAGGCCTTGTCGAAATACACGGGGTCGATCGCCTTCATCGGCACGAATTCCGTGACGTCGACCTGCGAAGTGGACTCCTCTTCGAGCGCCTTTAACTCCTCCGGAGAAAAGAGCACGTACTGGTCTTTGGAGAACTCATACCCCTTGGCCATCTCGTCGCGCGGCACGACGATGTTCTCCTCTTTCGGGCAGATGTACTGCTGCTTGACCCGCGAGCCGCACTTGGCATGAAGAAGGTTGAAGGAGATCCCCGCCGAGCTGTTCGCGGCGGAGTAGAGCTTCACCGGAATCGAGACCAGTCCGAAAGAGATGTTGGCGTTCCCGATGGCGCGAGCGGTCATGGACGCGAAAGTGTAGCAAAAAGGAGGCGCTTACGCGCCGAGAATGTTCACCAGCTCTTCTGCGAACCGCGGGCCGTTCGCGTTGTCTTCGTGCTTGAAGTAGACGAAGACGTCCTCCCACGCCTGCTCCCGGATCCGGGCCGCCCAGGTGGCGAGGCTGTCGGGCCCATAGTCCTGGCGTCGGAGCCTCAGGTAACCCCAACCCGTAGTGGGGACCAGCGGTGTTGCGAGATTTTCGTCTTCCGCAATGCAGAGCGCGGCGCCCGCGCCGCGCAGCACGCCGTAGACCTCCTCGTCGAACCACGAGGCGTGCCGGAATTCGAACGCGGCGCGGGAGCCCGCCGGGAGGAGTGGCAGGAAGGCGGACAGACGCGGCAGGTCCTTCTTCAGGTTCGGCGGCAGCTGGAACAGGACCGGCCCGAGGCGGTCTCCGAGCGTCGCCGCGACCTGGTAGAAGAACGAGACCGACTCCCCGGCGTCGTTCAACCGTGAGCGATGCGTGATCCGCTGCGAGGCCTTGAGCGCGAACGTGAAGCCGTCCGGCACCTGTTCCGCCCAGGAGGCGAGGACGCTCGCCGTCGGCATCCGGTAAAAAGTGTTGTTGATCTCGACCGTCGAGAACCGGCGCGCGTAGAACCCGAGCATGCCCGCGGCGGGAAGGTCTTCCGGATAGAACGGACCCTTCCATTCCTTGTAGCTGTAACCGCTGGTCCCGAGGCGGATTCGCATCGAGCGGGACTGTAGCTTACGGAAGGCGGGCAGTGGACGGTGGGCGCGCGTCGCGGGAGGGGGGCGAAGGACGAAGGCCGAAAGCCGGCCAATATGCCTGACGCGGGCCGCCTGACCGGTCCGGCTTCCGATTCAATTCGCCTTCCCGGCCTCCGGGGGCGGCGCCGGCGTCGCCTCGCTGATCTTCGTGTCGTAGGCGCTTCGCGACTCCGGATGGGAGAGAACGCCGTACGCCACACGAAGCCACTTCGCGAGCACGGTCAGCTGGCGCCAGCAGTCGACGAGCTCGGGGTGCGCTTTCAACGACGGGTCGAAGAGCCGCGAGCGGCTCCGGAAGGCCTCTTCGATCTGGGCGGGGGTCGCCCTGCGGGAGACGCCAAGGAGATCGTAGTGTGACAACCAGTCGAGCTGCCGGTGCGTTTCGAGCACCAGCTCTCTCGGCGTGCGAGCCGGAGCCTTGGACGGCCGTGCCGGAGGTTCGGGCTCCGGCCCCTCGGCCGGGCGGGTCAGGACCCCCGTGTCCGCCGCTTTCTGGAACGCGCCGGCTCCCCGAATGTCGTACAGGTATCCGGCGGGCTTGCGGTCCGCGGTCCGCCGGTCCGCGGCGCGCCGATCTTCCGCGCGCCGGTCTTCGGAGCGCCGGTCCGAGGCGCGCCGGTCCGGCGTGCGATCTTCTTCCGCCTCCCGCCCCCTCCTGCCGTCGGAGGACTCCGCGGCCGCGGCGTCGGAGGAATGCATTTCAATGACGCCCGCGAAGAGGAGGGAGTACAGGATCTTGGCGCTCGCGCTTCCCGGCACCGACGTCATCTGCAGGAGATCCCGCAGATTCGTCGTCCCGTCGATCTGAGAGATCAGCCCGACGGCATCCTTCAGAAGCCTCAGAGAGCCGGAAGACATCGGGTCGCGCGTCAGCGTCGGGACGTCCGAAAGATCGCCGAGGAGCTCCGTGAACTGCTCGCTTTCCGGGATCCGGCGAATGCCCTCGATGATCATCTCCTGCGACAGAGAGGTCGCCACGTCGAGCTCGACGGGGCCAGTGTTGCGCTCGAAGTGGTAGGTCCCCTCGGGCCAGGAGAGGGTCGAAAAAACGATCTGCTCCATCTGCCGGCGCGCCTCGCTGTCGATCACGGCGCGGGTGACTAGCCCTCTTTCGACGAGGATGCGGTCGATGCGGTCGTGACTCTCCTTCTGTGCCTCCAGAGCGTCGGCCAGGTCCTCCTGCGAGATGTATCCCCACCGCACGAGAGTCGCGCCGATCCGATGGTCCTCGCGCGAGGATCGCGCCGCGTAGAGCTCGCCCTTCTCGAAGACGAGCTGCCGGACCTGATCTCCGCGAAAGACGGAGAGCGTGCCCGAAAGCTGCTCGCGCTGAAGCTGCCGCATGACCACGAAGAGCGGCGTCGTGGAAAGAAGCCCCGAGATCGCCGGGCTGCCCGGCGCTTCGGAGTCGATGGAGTTCATCGTCCTTGCCTCATCGGGCGGGAGCGGTGACCGGACCCTGTGCCGGAAGCCGCGAGAGCAGCGTGTCCACGATCGCCTCGACGTGAAGCCGCGTGGTGTCGAGCACGGGAAGACCGGCGACCCGGCCGCCGCGGAGAAGAAGCGGAAGCTCCGTCCCGCCGAGGATCAGCCCTTCGATTCCGCTCCGGCTGACAAGGCGGCCCGCGATCGAGACGAAGGTCTCTCGGGTCTCGCGAAGAAACGATCCGAGGACGAGCTCACCCATGTACTTCTCGTGAATATAGGCCCGCTCGTCCGGATCGGGGACGGATATCCGGATCCCTGCGCGGGAAAAGACCGCCGGGTAGAACGTCCCTTCCATCGTGAACCGGGTACCGAAAAGGCCGACGTTCTTCCAGCCGTGAGAGTTAGCCGCGCGGCAGGCCTGTTCGACGATGCTGATCAGCGGAAGCGGGGAACGGGCGGCGAGCTCGTCGAAAACGACGTGCGGCGTGTTGGCGGTCAACGCGGCGAAGCTCGCGCCCGCGGCTGCGAGCCGTTCGAGCTCCCCCGCCAGGTAGTCGGCCATGCCGCCGAGGTTGCCGGCCGAGATCAGGTCGACCACGCGATTCAGGTCGATGCTGTTGATCAGGATCGAAGGGGCTGTTCCGTCGGGGCGCCGCTCGCGGTAAACGGAAAAGATGGACCGGTAGTAATCGATCGTCGATTCCGGCCCGATGCCGCCGATCAGGCCGACGGTCCTCATCATCGCATCGGGCCCCGGTGTCTCGCGCTCCTCACCAGATCCGCACGCGCGCCTCCGGGGCGAGGTAGAGCCTTCGGCCCGGCTGGACCTCGAAGACCTGGTACCACGCGTCGATGTTGCGCACGGTGTCGGCGCGGAATTCGCCCGGAGCATGGCCGTCGGTCATGAGCAGCCCCCGCATGGCCTCGGGA
>JBBQDF010000291.1:0-4372 GCA_038319475.1 Thermoanaerobaculia bacterium | reverse complement strand
TCTGCGCGCGCTCGTTACTCACCGCGCCCACCAGCAGCGCGGGATCGCGCACGTCGCCCACCTTCAACTGCTTCGTTCTCTCGACGACTTTCGCGAGCAGCTCGTCGTGCACCTTCTCGTGCACGATCAGCCGCGAGCAGGCGGAGCATTTCTGCCCCTGGAATCCGAACGCCGCCGCGACGACTCCTTTCGCGGCCTCCTCGAGGTCGGCCGTCTCGTCCACCAGGATGAAGTCCTTGCCGCCCATCTCGAGGATCGAGCGTTTGATCCAGATCTGCCCCTTCGGCACGCGCCCGGTTTTCTCGCTGATTTCGATCCCGACGTCGCGCGATCCCGTGAACGCGACCATCCGGGTCTTCGGGTTCTCGACGAGCGCGTTTCCGACTGTCGCGCCGCCGCCCGTCAGGAAATTCAGGACGCCGGGCGGGATTCCGGCTTCCTCCGTCGCCTCGAGAAACATCGTCGCGATCGCGGGGGAGTCAGATGACGGCTTCAACACCACCGTGTTGCCGGTCACGAGGGCCGCCGTCGTCATGCCGGCCAGGATCGCGAGAGGGAAGTTCCAGGGCGGGATAACGGCGCACACGCCGAGCGGGAGGTATTCGAGCTCGTTCTTTTCGCCGGGATACGGCGTCAGGGGCTCGGGATGGGCGAGCCGCTCCATGTCGCGGGCGTAGAACTCGCAGAAGTCGATCGCTTCCGCCGTGTCGCCGTCCGCTTCCGCCCAGGACTTCGACTCCTCGAGCACCATCATCGCGGAGTACTCGTGCTTGCGGTCGCGCAGGATCTTCGCGATGCGCAGGACGAGCTCCCACCGCTCCTTCGGGCTCGTCCGGCCCCAGGTCGTAAACGCCTTCGCCGCCGCGTCCACGGCCCGGCTGGCGTCCTCGACCGTCCCTTCGGGGAAGCTGCCGATCACCTGGGTCTTGCGGCACGGGTTCACCGACTCGAATCGGGTCGCCGCGCCGACCCGCTCCCCGCCGATGCGGTTCGCGCCTTCGACCGGCAGGCTCGATTCCATTTTTTTCAGAGCCGTGGCGAAGGCCGAGCGGTGCGCCTCGACCGAAAAATCCGTAAGAGGCTCGTTTTTGAATTCAGGCAGCATGCCGGGAAGTTATCAGTTGTCAGCTATCAGTTGTCGGCAGGTGTGAGGGCGAAGAGCGAAACGCGAGGGCCTTCCCTTTCCCTCGTTTCTCGTTTCTGGTCCCCCCTTTTTCGGCCTCGACTGCCAACTGAAAACGGACAACTGATAAATTTCAGGCGTGAACCTCAAAGGCGGCAGGCCGGAAAAATTCGGCTGGATGGGATCCCGGGCGTATCGCCGGTGGGCGGAGCCTGTCTGCGCGCCGCTCCACCGCCGCGTCGGGGCCGAGGTTCCGATCGAACAGGGGAGGCTCGTAGACGTCGGCTGCGGCCCCGGGCGGCTCGACCGGCTTCTCGCGGCCGCGAGGCCCGAGCTCGACGTCGTGGGGATCGACGCCTCGGCGGACATGATCGAGCAGGCCGGCCGCGGCCCCTCTCTTCCGAACCTGTCGTTTCAGGTGGGGACGGCGGAAGAGTCGCCCTTTCGCGAAGAGTTCGACTTCGCGATCGCGGTCCTGACGTTTCACCACTGGGACGATCCGGTCGCCGGTCTGACGGGAGTGCACCATGCCTTGAAGCCCGGCGGCCGGTTCTGGATCTTCGAAGGGAACCCGGACGCGCCGGGGAAGGAGCTCGAAAAAGACCGCGCGCCCCTCTGGGGCTGGCTTCCGCTCCCGATTGGACTGATGCGCCGAGGAATGCGAGGGCACGGATTTTCGCGGGAGGAAATCGACGGGCCCGTCCGCGTCGCCCTCGAGGATTCTCCTTTCCGGGAGTTCAGGGCGATCGAAACGGGCTCGACGTTCCGGATCGAGCTGACGAAGGCGTCGTGATTCCCGGAGCGAACGTCGCGCCCAGCCTCTCGCCCGAGGAATCGCGCCGCTACGCGCGGCATCTCACTCTCGCGGAAGTCGGCCCGGAAGGGCAGGCGCGTCTCAAAGCGGCCCGGGTCCTGGTCGTCGGGGCGGGAGGGCTCGGCTCTCCGCTCGCTCTGTATCTAGCCGCGGCAGGTGTCGGGCGGATCGGCCTGGTGGATCCGGACGCGGTCGAGGCTTCCAATCTTCAGCGGCAGGTCCTCTACGGAACTCGAGACCTGGGCGAAGCGAAGGTGGAGGCGGCCGCACGGCGAATCGAGGACGTCAATCCGAACGTGGGCATCACGCCGATCCGACAGCGGCTGACGGCGGCCAACGCCCTCTCGATCGTCCGCGACTTCGACGTCGTGGCCGACGGGACGGACAACTTCCCCGCGCGCTACCTCGTCAACGACGCGTGCGTGCTCGCCGGAAAGCCGAACGTCTGGGCCTCCGTGCACCGTTTCGAAGGGCAGGCGTCCGTATTCTGGGCGCAGAAGGGACCCTGTTATCGCTGCCTGCATCCCGAGCCGCCCCTGGCGGGCTCCGTTCCCTCGTGTGCCGAAGCGGGCGTGCTCGGGGTCCTCCCCGGCCTTCTCGGAATGATTCAGGCCGTTGAGACACTCAAGCTCCTGCTCGGAGTCGGCGAGCCTCTCCTCGGGCGCCTCCTGATGGTCGATGCGCTTTCGATGCAGTTTCGCGAAGTCGGCCTGCGCAGGAACCCGGATTGCGCGTTGTGCGGGCCGCGTCCGACGATCACCCGCCTGTCCGACGTCGGCCGGGATTGCGACGAGCCGGTGGTATCGTCCCGCCCCGTGTCCGCCGCCGCCGGTCCCCCGTCCCCCGAGATTTCGGTGCAGGAACTGAAGGCGCTCCGCGACAGCGGAGAACGCTTCGTGTTGCTCGACGTGCGCGAGCCCTACGAGCACGCGATCGCGGATCTTCCCGATTCCGTCAAGATCCCGCTGGCCGCCCTTCCCGCGCGCCACGCCGAGCTTTCCAAAGACGACGACATCGTGGTGTACTGCCGCGTCGGTGGTCGAAGCGCCCACGCGGTCGCGTTTCTCCGCCAGCTGGGATACGCGAAGGCGCGCAACCTGACGGGTGGCATCAACCTGTGGGCCGAGCGGATCGACCCGTCGCTCGCCCGCTACTAGAAGTCCCGGGAGGTTCCATGCGACGAGTCGGACTGATCATTCTGGCGCTCGGGATCGCGGGGTTCCTCTTCGCCTCGAGCCGGCGGGGCAGCTATGAGAGCGTCGAAGGAAAGCTGAAGACGGCGGTCTCTCAGGAGGAGCGCGGCAGGAAGGATTTCTGGGAGACCGCGCGCTGGATCTCCGTCGGGGCCGGCGTCATCGGCCTGGTGCTCGTGATGTTTCCCGGCAAACCGTCCCGATGAAAGGCCGCTAACCGGCGAGGCCGGTCGTCGCGCGGCGCGGCTCTTCCAGCAGCCGGTCGATCTTCGCGGCGAGGATGAAGTCGTTCTCATGCAGCCCGCCGATCGCGTGCGTCCAGAGGATGAGCTCCACCTTGTTCCAGTGAATGGCGATGTCGGGGTGGTGCCCCTCTTCCTCGGCGAGATCTCCCACGCGGTTGACGAACTCGAGAGCGCTCCTGAAATTCTCGAACTCGAACCGGCGCAGGAGGCGCGAGGCGTTTTCCTCGAGTGACCACTCAGGCGTCTGCTCGAGAAGCTGACGCGCGTCCGCTTCCGAAAGTGCGGGCATACCGCCATGGCAGGGAACGCATTTCCGGGAAATGAGGCGCGTGGAATCCATGCGGCCCGATCTTACTTCCCAAACCGGAACCGCCCGGGCAACGAACACTCGATCGCATCTGGCGCCGCGGGTTTGACGGAAACAGGCCGTTCCGGAATAATTCGCTCTCCCTGACGACTGGGAGGTCGTTCAATGGTAGGACCACTGGCTCTGGACCAGTTAATCGGGGTTCGACTCCCTGCCTCCCAGCCAAAACGTCGCCTACCGTCGCCTCCGCTCACTCCGGGACGTACTCTTCGCCGTGCGCGGCGAAGAGCACCGGCCAGCGGCTCGCCTGTGGGCTCGACCGCTGGCCTCGTCCCTGCGTTCGCTGCGGCTCCCGCCCCGAGAGGCTCCTCCCTCCCTCTGGTCGGGAGACTCCTCTCGGGGCGAGCCTGGCCACCAGTTTGCCGGGCGAGAGCTTTTTCGCGCAGCGGAGTGAAGGGGCCGGGGTGAGGGGCGGGAATTCGTCCGGAAGGGAGGCGAAGAACGTTTTCGGGTGATCTACGGAGCCGACTACTTGATCTCTGCCGCCCAGTTCGTCACGAGCGTGATCAGGTTGGCCTTGACCTCCCCGACGGCAATGTTGGCCAGGAACCGTTGCCCGTCGGGGGAGATGTCGTATTTCCAGCCGGTACCGCTCTTCAGGCGTACGTCGAAAAGCGCCCTCGGCGTGCC
>JBBQDF010000290.1:0-4375 GCA_038319475.1 Thermoanaerobaculia bacterium | reverse complement strand
CTCGAAACGGCTCCGGTAGTCCGCCTGCAGAGAGACGCCGAGGCTCGGCTTCAAGTTGCTGCGCGCTGCCGCCACGAGCACTTCCGCCGCGGCTTCCCGGGCGCGCAGCGACTTGACGTCTCCACGGGCGCGGACCGCCTGCTCGACGAGCGCCTTGACGGGCTGTTCATCGAGGCGCGCCGAAGACGGGGCGACCGGCAGCGGATCGGCGGCGAGCGGCGCGTTGCCCATCTCATGAACGTCGAGGCCGATCGTCCGCGCGAGGTCCACACGGGCGATCGCGAGCGCGCGGCGCGCGTCGGCGACCCCCGATTCTGCCTCCGCCCGCCGGGCGCGCACGCGGTCGAGCTCGGAACGCGGGATTTCATCCCCCTGCACGAGCGCTTCGGAGAGTTGATGGATGCGGCCCTGGGCGCCTGCCGAGCGGTCGAGCAGCGTGAAGCGCTCCTCCGCCGCCGCGAGTCTCCAGTACGCCTGCAGCGTGTCGCGCACGCTCTGGGCGGCGATCTGCGCCAGGAAATCGAGCGACGCCTCGTAGTTCAGCTTCGCGGCGTGCAGCGCGGCTTCCGTCGACGCGTACCCGAACCCGCGCAGAAGCGGCGCGTCGACGGAGAACCCGAGAACGGCCGTGTAGCTCGTCGGGATCCCCCGGCCGCCGAAGGCCGCCGTGTCGTTCTTCCCCTCGAAGTTGTTCCGCAGGCCCTGCGCGAGAATGATGGGCGAGACGATCAGTCCGTTGCGCAGCGGGACGTCGTATCGCAGGTCGAGCGTCAGGGTGTCCCGTATGTCGTTGCGAGGGAGAGGACCGAGGCGCGCGAGCGACTCGTACGCCCGGCCCGACACTTCCCGCGCGCCCGCGTCGAAGCGGGTGAGGAGGTCGGCGTAGAAGTCCTGGTAGCGCTTCTGCGCCGCCTGGATGTCAGCGCGTTCCGCCGCGTTCGGGTCGTTCGCCGCGAGAGACGCGAGGAGGTCCTCGAAGTTGCGGCGCGCCAGAGCGCCCTGCACGACCGACGGCTGGATGTTCGTGCCGCTGACGTCCAGGCAGATCGTGACGCCATTGACCGTGAACGTCGAGCCGGAGCACGGACCGAAATATTTGTAAGAGTTTGCCTTGCCCTGCGCGAGCGACGTCTCGATATCGGTGGCGACCTGCGCGAGCACATCCCCGAGGGTCTTCAACGCATAGCGGCGCTGCACCTCGGACGTCAGCGGACCGCGCAGCAGGAATCCGATCGCGCGGTCGTACGAGGGCATGAACACGACCGCGCTGTCGAAGAAGCCGAGCGCCTCCTGGTAGAGGCCGAGGCGCAACGCGACGTCCTGCCTCGCAAGCTGGATCTGCGGTTGAAGATCGAGTGTCCTTCGCACCGCCTCCGCGAGGTGGATCCTTTCGGCCGGGGGCTCCGCGGGCGCGAACGGACCAGTCGGCGCGGAGGGGGGAGCGAACTGGCCGAACGCGGCGGCCTGGGCCGAGGGAGGCGCCCCGCGCGCCCGCTTTCCCGACACATTGCGGGGTCCGCCCGACACAATGCGGGGTCCGCCGGGCGTCGGAGCGGCCGTCGCTTTCCGCCGGGCCGTGACGGCCGGATGCGGACCCTCGGGAGACGCGCCTCCGGGAGTCGCCATCGAAGGGGTCTTCGCTGCCGAGGCCGATTTCGCCCCGGGCGTGATCGAAGTGCCCGGGACGGGGGTCGGCGGCGGCGGCGTGTCGCGGCGGGTAGCGACGGAAGGGGCCGTTCGACGGAGGGCCCCGGCGTCCGCCGGCCCCGCGGGCGGTGCCGTCGGCCCGTCCATCGGGGCGGAGGTCTTCGTCTCGTACGGCTGGACGCGCAGAACGTCCTCCCGGGGAACGCTGGTCAGGACCCCGTCCGGAACCCGGTGATACAGGAGCATCGTCCCGCGTTCGACGGGCCGGTCTTTCGAGGAAACCGGCGGCCTGCCCTTCAACTCGATCCGGTAGGCCGTCTCGGCGCCGGCAGAAACGGCGGCGAGCAGGGCGACGAGCGCCGCCCGGAGCACACGCTTCATTTTGCCCGCCCGCCGGAGAACGGAAGCGTGACGAGGTCATTCGGATCGATGCGTGCGTCCCGCGGCCCCTCGCGGACGAGGGTCCCGCTTTCGAAACGCAGCTGCGCGAGAAGCGTCGCGTACTGCTGGCGGGCCAGCGCGTACGTAATGAGAGCGCCCGTCTGGAGCTGCTGCGTCAGGATCGTATCGATCAACGAAGACTGTCCGCTGCGAAACATTTCGTTTTCCGACGCGATCGTCCGGCCGTAAAACTCGACCGCGTCCCGCGCCCGCTGGACCTGGTCCGCGGTCTCCTGGAGCGAACGCAGGATCTGGACCACGTTCGCCTTGATGTTGCGGTCGAGGTCGGCGGCCGTGATGGATCTCTGGCGCAGGGTCGCGTCGCGCTGCTGGAGCCTCCCGCGCGCGGCGTTGTTCCCGAACGGCTTCTCGAAATCCAGGGCGACCGAGAAGCTCGGCGCGCTCCACCCGTGCCCCGTGTTTCCAATGCGGCTCTCGGCGACCGTACCGGCGGTGATCTGGCTGTGGAGATCGAGCCTCGGCCGCAGGTCCGTTTCGGCGGCCCGCAGCAGCACGCCACCGGATTCGATCAGTTTCCGGGCGGCGCGACGATCGTAGCGGCGGTCGACCGCGCTCGTGATCAGTTCCGCCGGGCCGGCGCCCCGGAGCGTTGCGGGGTCGCCCGGGCCCGGAAACGGGTCGGCGGCGAGCGGCGCATTGGCTTCTTCGAGGACCGATAGCCCCATGGCACGCGCCAGGTTGACGCGGGCCTCGTTCACCGCGCGCGCGGCGTTGAATACGAGACCCTGGTCGCCGGCCTGGCTCGCGAGAACCCGCGCGCGCTCGGAGCGCGGGATCTCGTCGCCGGTGATCAGCGCGTTGGTCACGTCGACACGCCGGTTCTGAAGCACGACAGACTTGTTTGCGATGTCGAGCTGTTCCTGCGCCGCGACCAGGTTCCAGTACGCCGCGATCGTGTTTAAGACGCTGACCGACGCGGAGTGCTTGAAGGTGAGCTCGCTCGCCTCGTAATCGATCAAGGCGGCCCGCTCCGGAGCGCCGGTCGCATCGATCCCGCGCCCGCGAAGCAGAAGCGCGTCGACGGTGAAGCCGACGGAGTAACTGTAGACGTCCTCCGCGCCCTTGCCCCCGAACTTCTCGAGATTCCTCTTTCCCTTGAATCGGTCCGACTCGAAGCTTCCCTTCGCGATCACTCCCGGCGTGATGCCGTTGCGCGCGGGCTGAATCAGCTGAAGGTCGACGTTGCCGGCGATGCTCTGGTTCTCTTTGGGAAGCGGCCCCAGATCCGCCAGCTTCTGCCGCTCGCTCGCGAGCTCGATGACGGACTGGTTGAAAACCTGCTGATTGGTCGAGAGCCCGCGGGCGATCAGGTCCCTTCTCAGGTTCTCGTAGATCGCCCGGACCTGCGGGTCCGACGTGTTGCGAATCGTCGTGTTCAGGACGTCGAACTGCGTCTGTTCGCCGGTGTCCGTGAGGCGGAACCCCGTCGGATCGGCAGCCAGCTTCTGATATTCGACGATCGCCGACGACGCGGTGTCGCGCGTCGCGGTGATGTCCGCGATGCTCTTCTGGATGTCGGTGCGGCGCTTCTGCTCGGCGACCACCTGGGACCGCGTCAGCGCCGTCTGCGTGAGCGAGAAGTTCATGTTGCCGAGAAGCGTCAGATCGAAACGGCCCGTCTCCGTCTGCGCGACGCCCTCCTGCAGCCGCGTCCGCTCCTGGGACAGCTTGATGTTGGGATCGTGCTCGAGTGTCAGGCGCACCGCGTCGATCAGAGAAATACGATTGTCCGGGAACGTCAGCGCGGGCGGGTCGTACGGCGGCGGCGCGCTGCCCCGGGGGTCGCCGGCGAAGAGCGGCTGGGAGGCTGCCAGCGTGATCAGGAGAACGATGCAGCGCAGGCGCGCGGGCAACGCGTTCATCTCGAAACTCCTTTGCCGGGCACGCGGGCGCCCTCCGAACAAACCTCAGTGTGTGGACTGATCAAAACCTAGCATCGCCTCCGGAGCCGCGTCAAGCCGCGGAGCGGGCGGCCATTCCTCGAAAGAGAGAATGGACGGCAGCGAGTCGGGCGCGGCGAATCGAAGGAGCGTGTATCCGATGCCCGACAATCCGCGGAAGAAGCCGGGGTCCCGAAGCGGCTCGCCGTCGCCCTTCTCGTTTTCGAGTCGAAAGCTCCCGCGCGCGATCGCGCCGTGCAGCAGGGCCGCGAGCCGGCGGCGTCCTTCCTCCCGCCATGGCTCGCGACCCGCCGCCTGCCCGCAGGTCAGAAAGATCTCGGCGATCCCCGCGTTGCCGCAGCAGAGATGGTCGGTGGAGAGGAACT
>JBBQDF010000289.1:0-4390 GCA_038319475.1 Thermoanaerobaculia bacterium | reverse complement strand
AGGTGAGCCGGCCGTCGCTCATCATCATCAAAACGACGCTCGGATACGGCTCCCCGAACAAGGGGGGCACGAGCGAGGCGCACGGGAGCCCGCTTGGCGCCGAAGAAGTCGCGCGGACTAAGAAGGCGCTCGGCTGGGACTTCGAGGAGCCGTTCTTCGTGCCGGCGGAATCTCTCGAGCACTTTCGCGAGGCGGTCGGGCGTGGCGGAGCGGCGCATGCGGACTGGCAGGAGCGGTTCGGCAAGTACGCGGCAAAGTTTCCGGAGCTGGCCGCCGAGTGGAAACGGTGGATGACCGGCGAGCTGCCGGCCGGATGGGACGCGAAGCTTCCGCAGTTCGCGGCGGGGGAGAAGGAGGCGACGCGCACGGCCGCGGGCAAGGCGATGAATGCGATTGCCGAGACGGTGCCATGGCTGATCGGCGGCGACGCGGACCTCGGGACCTCCACGAACACGAACCTCAAGAAGTTCTCGAGCTTCGAAGCGGGCACCGGGACCGGGCGAAACCTGCACTTCGGGGTGCGCGAGCACGCGATGGGCTCGATCGCGAATGGAATTTCGTACCACGGGGGGTTGCGGCCTTTCGTCGCGACCTTCTTCTGTTTTTCGGATTACATGCGGCCCTCGGTGCGGCTCGCCGCGTTGAACGAGCTGCCGGACATCTTCGTCTGGACCCACGACTCGATCGGGCTCGGCGAAGACGGCCCGACGCACCAGCCGGTGGAGCATCTGTCGTCCCTTCGCGCGATGCCGAAGATGACGATCATCCGGCCGGGTGACGCGAACGAAGCCGTGGAAGCCTGGCGGGTCATCATGGGCCGCACGCACGGGCCCGTCGGTCTCGTGCTGTGCCGCCAGAAGCTGCCGGTCATCGACCGGACGAAGTTCGCTCCGGCCTCCGGTGTCGCGCGCGGCGCGTACGTCCTGGCGGAAGGCTCCGCGAAACCGCCGCGTTTGATCCTGATGGCCACGGGCTCGGAGGTCGCGCTGGCGCTCGCGTCCCGGGAGGCGCTCGAGGCGGAAGGCGTGTCCACCCGCGTCGTCTCCATGCCGTCGTGGGAAATCTTTCTCGAGCAGGACGCCTCCTATCGCGAGGAGGTGCTCCCGCGTTCGGTCGGTGCCCGTCTCGGGATCGAGGCCGGGACCTCCTTCGGATGGCACCGTTGGGTGGGCGACCGGGGCGATACCGTCACGATCGACCGCTACGGAGCGTCCGCGCCGGGAGAGGTCGTCTTGAAGGAGCTCGGTTTCTCGGTTGAAAACGTGGTCCGGAAGGCGAAGGCTCTGTTCGCGTGAGAGTGGCGATCGGCTTTGACCACGCAGGCTTCCCGCTGAAGGCTGACGTCCTCCGGATCCTCGATGAAACCGGTCACGAGGCGCGCGACTTCGGCACGAACGGCACGGAGCCCGTGGACTACCCGGATTTCGCGCGCGCCGTGGCGGTGTCGGTCGCCGGGGGAGAGTCCGACCGGGGGATCGTCGTGTGCGGCAGCGGGGTCGGCGCGTCGGTCGCCGCGAACAAGGTGCCCGGCATCCGCTCGGCGCTGTGCCATGACACGTTCTCCGCGCGTCAGGGCGTCGAGGACGACGACATGAACGTGATCTGCCTCGGCGCGCGGGTCATCGGGCCCGCGCTCGCGGGAGACGTCCTGCGGGCGTATCTCGGCGCGAAATTCTCGGCCGCTGAGCGGCACGTCCGCCGCCTCGGCAAAGTCAATCAGATCGAGTCCGATGCCCGCAGGGGTATCTTCGACCAAAGGGGTGTCTCATGACGGCAAATCCGCTTCAGCGCTTGAACGCGCTCGGCCAGAGCATCTGGTACGACTACATCCGCCGCGACCTCTTCACGAGCGGCCGGCTCGAAAAGATGATCCGTGAGGACGGACTCACGGGCATGACCTCGAACCCGACGATTTTCCAGAAGGCGATCGCAGACAGCGAGCTGTACGACGAAGACATGCGCCGCTTGGCCGGCGAGGGGAAGGACACGTACCGGGTGTTCGAAGGTCTCGAGGTGCAGGACGTGCAGCGGGCGGCCGACCTCTTCCGGCCCGTCTTCGACCGGACAGGAGGCGACGACGGATTCGTCTCGATTGAAGTCGGCCCGCACCTAGCGCTGGACATGCAGGGCACGGTCGAGGAGGCGCGACGCCTCTGGACCTCGTGCGAGCGTCCGAACGTCATGGTCAAGATCCCGGGGACCAAAGTATGCGTTCCCGCCATCCGGCAGTGTCTCGCGGAAGGGATCAACATCAACATCACGCTTCTCTTCTCGGTCGAGCGCTATCGGGAGGTGATGGAGGCGTACCTGTCCGCGATGGAAGCGAGGGTCGCGGCGGGGCAGCCGGTCGACCGGGTGCGCTCCGTCGCGAGCTTCTTCGTCAGCCGCGTCGACACCCTGGCCGACAGGAAGCTCGATGCGCGCGCGAAAGAGGCGGGGTCGGACCGCGAGCGCGAGCTTGCGAAAGACCTTCGCTCGAAGCTCGGCATCGCGAACGCGCGCATCGCGTTCCAGGCGTTCGAAGAGATCTTCGGGGGTTCGCGATTCTCAAAGCTCGCCGAAAAGGGCGTCAAGCGGCAGAAGCCGCTCTGGGCATCCACCTCGACGAAGGACCCGGCACTTCCGGACCTCTATTACATCGAGGCGCTGATCGCGCCCGACACGGTGGACACGATGCCGCCCGAGACCCTCGAGGCGTACCGCGACCACGGGGACCCGAAGGTCCGCATCCACGACGATCTGCAGGCAGCGCACGCCACGTTTCGAGGATTGACGGAGCTCGGGATCGACGACAAGGCGATCTTCCGGGAGCTCGAAGAGGAAGGGATCCGGAAGTTCTCGGACTCCTACGACTCGCTCATGAAGACGCTCGGAGAAAAGCAGCAGGCCGTGGGGGCGCGTTGAAACTCGAGCTCGGGGCGGCCGCCGGGGCGCACCAGGAAGCCCTCCGAAAGCTCTCCCGCGAACGCGCGGTCGAGCGCGTCTGGGCGGGAGACGGCTCTTTGTGGAAAGACGATCCCGCGGGCCGCAAGACGATCGAGAGCGCTCTGGGGTGGCTGACCATCGCAGACCGCATGGAGAAGGAGGCCGCGGAGCTCACGGAATTCGCGGCCTCGTGCGCGGGCGACGCCGATCGGGTGGTCGTGCTCGGCATGGGAGGTTCGAGTCTCGCGCCGCTCGTCTTCTCCGATTCCTTTCGGCGCCGCGAGGGGTATCCCGTCCTCGAGGTGCTCGACTCGACCTCGCCCGCCGCGGTCCTCGAAATCGCGCGCGGCATTGCGCCGGCGCGCACGCTCTTCGTCGTGTCCTCCAAGTCCGGCTCGACTCTGGAGCCAAACATCTTTTTCGAATACTTTTACGAGGCCGCCCGCGCGGCCTTGGGCCAGCCGGCGGGAAGCCGCTTCCTGGTGATCACGGACCCGGGATCCGCACTCGAAAAGGAAGCGTCGCGCCGAAAAGTCCGGCGCATCTTCGCGGGCGACCCGACGATCGGCGGCCGGTACTCCGCTCTTTCGAACTTCGGCATCGTCCCCGCCGCTCTTTCGGGGATCGACGTCGTCGAGCTGCTCCGCCGCGCGCGCGCGATGGCGGAGTCCTGCCGCAATGCGGGGGACGACAATCCCGGCCTCGTGCTCGGGGCCGCGATGGGAACACTCGCTCTCTCGGGCCGCGACAAGCTCACGTTCGACGTCGGCGCGCCGGTGCCCCGCTTCGGGATGTGGATCGAGCAGCTCGTCGCCGAGAGCACGGGAAAGGAGGGCAAGGGCATCCTTCCCGTCGAAGGGGAGACCCCGGGCCCCCCGGACGTCTACGGGGACGACCGGTTCTTCGTGTCGATCGCCACCGCGGACCGCGAGATGGAGCACGACGCCCGCCTCTCTCCGCTGCTGGCGGCCGGGCATCCCGTCGCCCGGTTGCAGATCGAGGACTCGCTCGACCTCGGAGCGGAGATGTTTCGGTGGGAGTTCGCCACCGCCGTCGCCGGGAAGCTTCTCGGTATCAATCCTTTCGATCAGCCGAACGTCCAGGAAGCCAAAGACGGAACCAACGCGATCCTCTCGGGCGGCGAGACGACCGGCACGGAGGAGGCCCTCCCGGCGGACCAGAGGGATCCGGCGGCGCTCGAGGAGCTTCTCGCCTCGTTGCGCGCCGGCGATTACTTTTCCGTCATGGCGTACATCCCTTCGAGCGCGGAAAACGAGGCGGCCCTGAACCGGATCCGCCTGCAGGTGCGCGAAGGCAAACGCGTGGCGACGACCGCCGGATTCGGGCCGCGGTTCCTCCACTCGACCGGCCAGCTCCACAAAGGCGGCCCCGATACCGGCGTGTTCCTGCAGCTCACCGCGAAGAGCCCCGAAGACGTCCCGATCCCCGGGAGGCCCTGGGGCTT
>JBBQDF010000288.1:0-4391 GCA_038319475.1 Thermoanaerobaculia bacterium | reverse complement strand
GCCACCTCTCCGACCGAGGGTGGAGTTCATCCCTGAGACGACTCACGATCTCGTCCACAGGCGCGTCGAGGACCAGTTACGCGTGTCGGTGGTGAACGAAAGCGACTTTGACGTGTCCAGGTTTCGTTTCGATCTCGCGATGCCGAAGGACGCAGTCGCGGACCCCACATCCTGGAGGATGCACGACCCACAACAGAACACACCCACCACGGACTTCTTTCGGTTTACAAACACGAATCTCAACATCCCAGAAGTGCATCCTGGGGACCGTAGGCTGCTCTTCAATATGGGCTACTCCGTTCGAGAGCTGCCCGCGAATCAGCGCACCGCCCGCGGCACGCTCTACATTGAGGAGTACGAAAAGCAGGAGCTTGCAATCGACCTCTGACCCCCGAAGGAGCCGTGAGACGCTGGCCTCAGGGAAGGTACTCGAAGGTGACCCGCGAACGGATCCCTATCTCGGCTGGGGCGAGGTCCCGGGAATCGACATCGAGGTGATCGAAGTCCCGGGCGTCCACCGCTCCATCCTGCGGGAGGAGGAACACACCAGGACCCTCGCCGAGAAGCTGAGCGTCCGCTTGCGGCTCGCGCAGAACGCGCGATCGGTGTCAGCATGAGCCTGCCGAAGGAGCAGGGACGGCCTACGAAAGCTGGCGGAGGAGCTTTTCATGCCCAATCAGAAGAGCAGGCGCGGCGAGAAGAAGAGTCAGAAACCGGTCGACGTGCCAGGCGCTCGCGGAGACAGAAGTCCGAAGCAGCGAAAGCAAACCGATTTTCCGCAAGGGCAGCCAGCCAAGCCGGACAAGCGCGGAAAAACAGGTGCGGGCCGTCAGCAGGGCGGCTCCGGAATGATCCGCGAACGCGACTGATTTGACGCCGTCGAGTCGGACCGAGCGCGGGCGGAAGTTCAGCGGCGTTCCGGTGGCACACTCATAGCCAACGCCCCTCGGCCCACCTGGGCAATTCTGGACGAAGCAACGAATACCCCGACAGATAATCGCGACTCGGTTGAATGCTCAGCACCGCCGCGCAGGCCGAGCACTTTGCCGTCCCATCCAATGCCACCACGGTCTCGTTGGACCGACCACAGTTCTTACACTTCCAGTTCCGCAAGGCGTGTTCCATGAGACGTACCCGCTTTCTTTGCCGACACCGGCGACGGGCACGCGCTTGTCTGCGGGATGGGGACCGTCGGAGGGAGCCAGAACTCCACCCTATCACTGGCTTCGAGGGGCGACGCCAGACGGCCTGACCCTGCAAGCCCGCGCATCCGGCCGGTCTGGAGGTGAGCGTGGAGGTTCATTCGCGAAAGCGGTCCCGCAGGGTGTCAGACTTTCCGGGCATGGAAGACAAGGACGGGACGAGCGCCCCGTCCTGGAGATTCGGCGGGCCTCCCGGTCGCCAGTTCGATCCAGCTCCACTGTGGTGTGACGATGGTCGTCTTTGGAATCGGCGGAGAGTGATTTGGTCGGGGCGGCCGGGATCGAACCGGCCCGCCTCGCTTCGCTCGGAGGGCCGGATCCGGCAGCTTTTCTTGAGCGGGTGGCTGTGCCCCCCGGGCCCCCCATGGTCGCCAGTTCGATCCAGCTCCACTGTGGTCTGACGAGAGTCGTCGTTGGAATCGGCGGAGGGTGACTTGGTCGGGGCGGCCAGGATCGAACTGGCGACCACCTGCTCCCAAAGCAGGTACGCTACCGCTGCGCTACGCCCCGTGGGCGTGAATTATCGCACCGGGCGGACGTCGAGGAGGGCTCATGATCTGGCCCGGACTGATCATGTGGGGCGACTGGGCGCTCCTGGGGCTGCGCCTGATGGTGGCGGTCGTCTTCTTCTGGAGCGGACTCGCCCATGCGCGGGACCCGAAGGGGCGCGGGAAGAGCATCGGCATGGGTTCCGTGTTCACTCTTTTCCTCGGCATCGCCGAAATGGCCGGGGCGCTCGGCGTGGCGACCGGCGTCCTGCTCCAGCCCGCGGCGATCGGGCTGATCCTCGTGGCGCTCGGCGCGATCCAGAAGAAGATCTTCGTCTGGACGACGGGTTTCTGGGGTGAGAAGGCGTCCGGGTGGCACTACGACCTCATGCTCGGCGTCATGAACATCGTTCTCCTGACCGTCGGCGGAGGGCGGTGGGTGCTCTCGATCTAGGTCCGGCGCCCCGCCGCGGACCGTGCGATCATGCGCGGCGAAATTCCGAAGGGAGAGCGATGCACCGCGAATACATGGCCTGGGATTCGCCCGCGCTCGGCCGGAGGATGGACCTTCTCTGGTACGGCCAGGCCGGCAAGCCGATGATCTGGTTCCCGACCTCGGCGGGGCGCTTCTACCAGAACGAGGATTTCGGGCTCGTCGGCGCGGTCGGCGATCTCATCGACTCAGGCGCGATCCAGGTCTGCTGCGTGGACAGCGTCGACTCGGAGAGCTTTTACGCGAAGAACCGTCCGCCCGCCGAACGCATCCGCCGGCACGACCAGTACGACCGGTACCTCGCCAACGAGGTGGTTCCGTTCGCGCGGAGCCGCGCGCCGATGCACGGCCGCGTGGCGACGCTGGGAGCGTCGTTCGGCGCGTACCACGCCGTCAACTTCGGCTTTCGCCACCCGGAGCTCGTCGACAAGGTCGTCGGGTTTTCCGGCAAGTACGACATCCACTCGTTCCTGGACGGGTACTGGGACGAGCTTTGTTACTTCCACTGCCCGACCGCGAACGTCCCGACCATGGACGGCGAGTGGGTGAACCGGATCGACTCCATGGACATCGCGATCGTCACGGGCGAGACCGACAACATCCTCGAGGGGTCGAAGCAGATGATCGAGATCCTCGCCGCCAAGGGTATCCGTCACCGCGGCGACATCTGGGGAGCGCCGTACGGGCACGACTGGCCCTGGTGGAAGGTCCAGATCCGGAGCTACGTGCCGTAGTTCCACCCTCTCGCGCCCGTCGGGGGGCGAGGGAAGTCAGCGCCGCTCGTGCGTCGGCTGCGCGGTCGGCCAGAGATTCCCGGAGGAGCCGACCCAGGTGCGGTCCTTGTTGAAGGCGACGCCCATCATTTTTCCCTGGGACATGCGGGCGAGGGTCGTGACGGGGAACGGCTCCCCGCCTCTCCAGACGAACATCACGCGCACTTCGACTTTCGAGAATCCTCCGTCGGTCGTCTCGATCGCCGGCGCGTAGTCGACCTTGCGCATCAGGATCGTATGGGCCCGTTCGTCGGCCGGCACGGCCGCGAGATCCGCCGCGGTGACGTCGACCTTGACCCCCGAGCCGGCGAAGGAGAAGAGGGGCTTGAGAACCCAGTTCTCGAGGTCCGGCGGGGGCTGCGCGAGGTCCGAGAGGAATACGGATTCCGGAACCGCCGGGTGTTTCAGGTGGGGCAGGCAGTGCTTCGACCACCGGAAGTACCAGTTGGGGTGCCCGGCCCAGGACACGTCGAGCCGCGACGTGATGTCGAAGGGTAGCTTGACGGCCTTGGCCTCGAGCTCGTCGAAGATCAGGCGGTTGTAGATCCGGTGAATGCGCGTCGGCTTTCCGCCGCGGCGATACCACAGCTCACGGCCCCGCTTTTCGATCTCGCCCGGATCCACCGCGCGCACGCCCCAGAACTCCTCGGTGAACACGAAGTCGATCGCCGTCTTCTGGCGCGGCGGGTCGAGGTCGAGGAGCACGACGTTCTCCGGGGGAAGGCCGGCGAGGATCGCTTCGCCGACCACGCGCTTGTAGCCGGCGGTGTCGAGGCCCGAGAGGTACCATTCGAGAGTCGTGCCGTCCGGGCAGAGGGCGGCGAGCCCCTCGTTCTGGGCGACCTGGAATCCGTAGAGCGTTGGGAAGGCCTGAAGCTCGATCAGCTTGGGCATCAGGCGCCCGCCCTCCCCGCGGGTGACCGCGAAGTCGGTGACGGCGAAGACCGGGAACGGACCGGCATCGGGGACGTTGAATCTCTCCGGAACGGCCGCCTCGGAACGCAGGAGCGCTTCCGGGGTCGAAAGCTGGCGGAAGATCTCGAGAGAAGCATCGACCATTTCATCTCGCAGCTCCGGCGGCAGGAAGACCGGAGTCTCGGCGAGGCGGAAGGGAATCGTCATCCCGCCGCGCTCCTCGAGGCGCCGCTGGTACGCGCGGTATTTCTCGTCCGAGAACGCGGCGTTGTACGCGCGGCGCAAAGTGGGAATCATCGGGTCCGATGCTATCCCCGGGCGCCCGTCCGCCTCCAGACGTCTTCCGTCCGCCGCCGGACGACCGCTACGGCGCCGCTAGCGCGTCGCCTGCGCCGTCAAATGAGAAACTCGCCGGCTTCCATGATCGGGTCGCCGTCGAACCAGATGCTGAACTTGCGGCCGACGATGTCGATGTGCGTTGTGCTTCTCCACGGCGCGCCGGTGTGCTCGGAATAGGGGT
>JBBQDF010000287.1:0-4398 GCA_038319475.1 Thermoanaerobaculia bacterium | reverse complement strand
GCCATGACCATCCTCCGGAATTCTCGAAAGGTGGCCCGATGAAGTTTGCACAGAGACTCGCACTCCTCCTCCTCCTGTCGTACGCGACCGCGTGCGCGAGCTCGCGGGCCTTTCGCGAGGCGAAGGAGGAAGAAAACGCCTCCCACTGGGACATCGCGGTCATGAAATACGCGCAGGCGCTCGAGGCCGAGCCGACCAACAGCCGCTACAAGATCTCGCTCTTAAACGCGCGCCGCCGGGCGTCGCAGGCGCACTTCGAGCGCGGCAAGGTGTACAGGAGCTCGGGCCACCCGGATCTGGCCGTCGTCGAGCTGCAGCAGACCATCGCCCTGGATCCCACGAACCACTATGCGGAGCTGGAGCTCGTCAAGGCGCGCGACGAGGCCACGCGCGCGGCCGCCGAGCGCGACGGAGAGACGCGGATGCAGGGAGCGAAGCGCAGGACCCGCGGAGCCCGCGCGCGCGCGCCGCTGCTCGAGCCCACGAGCGAGCGCGCCATCAACCTGAACTTCCCGCAGCCGAAATCGATCAAGCAGATCTATCAGTCGCTCGCGCTCGCCGCCGGGATCAACGTGATCTTCGATCCGCAGTTAAAGGACGAGAACGTGGCGATCGTGCTGACGAACATCAGCTTTCAGAACGCACTCGAAACGCTGATGCGGCAGGAGAACCACTTCTACAAGGTCATCGACGAGAAGACGATGCTGATCGCGGCCGACACGCCGCAGAACCGGAAGACCTACGAGGACCTCGTCATCCGGACGTTCTTTCTCTCCAATGGCGACGTCACGGACGTTTCAAACGCCCTTCGCCAGCTCCTCCAGACGACCCGCATCTCGATCAACAAGGCGGAGAACTCGATCACCCTGCGCGACACGGCGGACAAGGTCGCGATCGCCGAAAAGATCATCGAGCAGAACGACAAGCAGCTCGCCGAGGTCGTGATCGACGTCGAGCTGCTGCAGATCAACACCACGCGGCTGTCCGACATCGGCCTGCTTCTCTCCGGATACACGCTCGGCGCCGCGGCCCCGCCGCCGGGCGGCAAGACGGACCTCGGCAGCACGGTGGCGGCCACCGCCTTCACCTGGGACCAGCTGAAGCAGCTTTCGATCCGTTCCTTCGGCTTCAATATCCCTTCGGTGACCTACAACTTCATCAAGAACAACACGGACTCGGAGCTTCTCGCCAAGCCCCAGCTTCGTATCTCGGAGGGGCAGAAGGCGCAGCTCGTCATCGGCGACAAGGTGCCGATTCCGACGACTTCGTTCAGCACCTCGAACACGGTGGGCGGCAGCATCGTGCCCATCACGTCGTTTCAGTATCAGGACGTCGGCATCAAGATCGAGGTCGAGCCTCGCGTACACCACAACAAGGAGGTGACGCTGAAGCTGGTTCTGGAGGTTTCGCAGCTCGGAGAGTCGGTGAAGTTCAATGGGAGCGAGCAGCCCACCATCGGGACCCGGACGATCTCGTCGAACATCCGGCTCCGCGACGGCGAGACGAACTTCCTGGCGGGACTCTTCCGGACGGACAAAGCCCGCGGGACCACGACGCTGCCCTTTCTCGGCGAGATCCCCATCCTGGGCCGCCTCTTCTCGAACAAGACCCACAATCAGAAGACCACCGACCTCGTGTTGACGCTGACCCCGCACATCATCCGGATCCCCGACGTCACGGAGGACGACCTGGTTCCCGTTTACGTGGGCACGGACGCGAACATCTCGTTTCAGGGCTCTCCGCGGATCGAGTCGCCCGGGGGCGCCGGTCCGTTCGACTTCCGACGCGATCAGCCGGCGGCGCGGTCCAACCCGGCGCCCGGCGCCGTGCCGGGTGCGCCGCCTCCGCAGAACCTGGCGCCAGGGACCCCGCCGAGCGATCCGTTCCGCCCGTCTCCGAGAGACGCCGTGCCGCCGCAACCACAGGAGCCGAGGCCTCCCTTCGGCGGGCAGGCCGCGGTCGTCGCGCCGTCGGTAGGCGCCGGGGCGGCAACGGCGAGCGCTTCCGCCGCAGCCGCTTCGAGCTCCCCGACGCAGAGCGGGCTCCTGTTCGACATCGCTCCCGCCTCGGTCGCGGTCGGGGCGGGTCAGCAGAGCTCCATCCTTCTCCGGGTCACCGGTCAGGACGCGTCCGTGAACGGCTCGGTGATCATCCGGTTCGACCCGGCGCTCCTTTCCGTCGTCGGGGTCCGCGCGATCCTGCCGGAGGGCGGCGTGGCCGACTCGCACATCGAGCCCGGCCGGGTCGTGTTGAACCTTCCGAACCCGATCGTTCTCTCCGGAACCCGGGCGCTCGCCGAGATCGTGGTCCAGGGGGTGAAACCCGGATCGTCGAAGCTGACCTTCGAGCGGGGCACTTCCTCGGCGAACTTCGCGGACGCCGCCGTCGAGGTGCGGTGAACAGGTTTCGTGGAAAGGCGAGAGGCGGAAAGGAGCGCGAACACCGCGCGGCTCCAGGCGGAAGGCCGCCGTCCGATGCGGCCGTTCCGCCTGCTTCAAAGTCAGTCGTAGCTGCCAGGAACCCGATAGGGCGAAGAGCGGCGCCGCCTCGCGCGCATCAGGCCGGATTCACCGTGGTCGAGCTCGCTGTCGTCGCGGCGATGATCGCCATCCTGACGGGGATGGTGGTCCCCGTCGTCCGCTACACGGTCAAGCGCCAGGACGAGATCGAGCTGCGCTTCCAGCTGCGGCAGATGCGCGACGCGATCGACAAGTACAAGCAGTCCTCGGATGCCGGCCTCATCCCTCCGCAGCTCGGCACGGAGGGGTATCCACCCGACCTCGACGTTCTGGTCGAAGGCGCCAAGCTGGTCGGCCAGATCGACAAGAAGCAGAAGTTCATGCGCCGTGTCCCGATCGATCCGATGACGAAGAAGGGGGAATGGGGGCGGCGCTCTTACCAGGACGAGCCGAAATCGACGTCGTGGGGTAGCCAGAACGTATACGACGTGTACTCGCTCTCGACCGGCCGCGCCATCGACGGCACGTATTACAAGGACTGGTGATGAAAGAACGTCAGGCGTCAGGCGTCAGGGGTGAGGCTGGGGCGGAGCCGTGTCATGCCCGGCGTGCGAGGGCCCCGAGGGGACCTCTCCGAGCGCCTCACGCCTCACGCCTCACGCCTCACGAATCCGGCTTCACCCTTCTCGAGCTTCTCGTCGTCATGACGATCATCGGGATCCTGGCGGCGATCGCCGTGCCGGCGCTGAGGGACTCTCCTCAGCGGGCCCGCGAGGCGACCCTGAAGGAGGACCTCTTTACGCTCCGCAGCGTCATCGACCAGTACCACGGGGACAAGGGCAACTACCCGCCGGACCTCCAGACCCTCGTCACGGACGGGTATATCCGCAAGATCCCGCTCGACCCCATGACGAAGTCGGCGGACACGTGGGCCGTCGCGTTCGAGGAGGCCCCGTCCGAGACGGCGGCGACCGACGCCACCGGAGTGGCCCCGCCGGCGACTCCCGGCGTGATCGACGTGCACAGCGGGTCCCCGGCAAAGGCCCTGGATGGGACTCTGTACAAGGAGTGGTGACCGAGGGGCGGCCCGAAGCCCCGGTTCCCCCGTTGGAAGCCCGTTCGAAGGCAGAGGCGGGGCAGGGTGGCTTCACGATGGTCGCCGTCGTGATCGGGATCCTGATCCTGACGATCGTGATCGCCGCCGTGGGTCCCGCGCTGGGAACGATCGGAAAACGGGAACGCGAGAAAGAGCTGATTTTCCGGGGGAAGCAGTACGCGCGAGCGATCGGGCTTTTTCAGCGCCGCTACGGCCGTTACCCGAACACACTGAAGGAAATGCTCGAGAACAACCCGCGCACCATACGGCAGCTCTGGAAGGACCCGATGTGCCAGTGCTCCGACTGGTACCTCCTCATCTTAAACACCCCGGACGCGATCCCCCAGGGCAGCCCGCTCGGAGGCGGACCCGCCCCGGGCCTGACCCCGGGCGCGTTTCGCCCTGTGCCCACACCGGCCCCGCCGCCGTCCGCCTTCGGAGCTCCGCAGAGCGCGGGACCGATCGTCGGCGTCCGCTCGAAGGTCCACAAGGAAGCCCTCTCGGAATGGAGAGGCAAGAAGTTCTACGACGAGTGGCGGTTCATCGCCGGGGACGCCGACCGCGAGGGGGGCGGGGCCTTTGACCCGAACAGCCTCCGGCGGCCGCCCGGAGCCCCTCCGCCGGTCCCTCCTCCAAGGTAATAACTGCTGATTACAAACGACTTAATTTCTCTTTGACGGAAGGCTTCCCGGGGGGCCCGGCGGGATAGAATGACGCCGCCTGCCGGGAGCCGTCTTCCATGGTCCAGAAATTCACGCTCGACAACGGTGCCACTGTCCTCGTCGATGAGATGCAGGACGTGCGCTCTCTCGCCCTCGGGATCTTCGTCGGAGCCGGGTCCGG
>JBBQDF010000286.1:0-4417 GCA_038319475.1 Thermoanaerobaculia bacterium | reverse complement strand
GCCCGCGACCCCGTTCTTCGCGACCATCTCCGTGACGGCGAGCGGCGTGTCGGCGGAAAACGTGGTCGCGACCATCGCCGTGCCCGCGAGCCACCACGGCATGGAACGGTTCGACAGGAAGTAGTCGAGCATCGAGCGCTTCGCCTTGCGCGCGAAAAAGAGGCCGAGCCCCAGCACGAGCGCGAAGTACCCGATCAGGATCGCGAAATCGATCGGCGCGAGCTTCATCGAGTGGCCTCCGCTTTCTCAATTCCGGTGCCGCGCGCGGCGATTCCGGGAATCGTGATCGGGAGCCGCCCCCCGACTGCCGCTTCCCCGAACAGCGCCCGCGCCGCCGCCGTCTGCTCATCCGACTGGCTGCCCCACGCGATCAGAGCGGTCCGCGCCGACGGCATCTCGCTCAACACGTAGGGACTGCCGAAGACGGCCACCACGACACGTGTCGACCCGGCGAGGAGCCGCGAGACGACGCCGGCACCCGCGGGGGGCATCGAGATCGAGCCCTTCCCGCTCTGGAAACGGACGAAGATCGAGAGCAGGACCTGATCGGCCGCGGCCGCTCCCGCGAGGGCCGCCTCGACGTCCCGGTCCGTCGACAGGGGGTCGATCAGAAAAGGGGACGGAGGGGCGGCGAGCCGGGCGCGCAGCTCGCCCGTGAGCTCGTCGGCAAAACGGGGCAGGTCACTGACGATGACGTGGGCGAGCCGCGCGTCGCGGCGCAAGGGGAGCGCCCCGGGCTCCTCGCGCACGAGGGTAATGGAGCGCCGGGCGATCTCCTGCGCCACCGCGCGGTGCTCCGGCCGGTCGACCGTTCGAAAGATCGACTCGGGGGTGGCCACACCCTGTCTGACGCGCTTCTTGGCGGCGAGCACGTGAGACACCGCGTCATCGAGCCGAGAGCGCGAAATCCGGCCGCTCGCGACCGCGCGCCGCACACCCGCGATCGCGGCGTCGAGATCCGGAGACTTCAGAACCTGGTCCGCACCGGCCAGGATGGCGCGGACCGCCGCCTCCCCGGGATCGAAGTGATCTGTAATGCCGCCCATGTCCACCGCGTCCGTGACTACCAGCCCCGAGAACCCGAGCCTGCCGCGCAGGAGCCCCGTAGTGAGGGGCTCCGAGAGACTGGCGGGAACGGTCGCATGGCACGAAGCTTCTCCGGGATCTTTCGTGTAGGGGTTGGCGGCAGGGGCGTCCGGCCGCACCAACGCGACCGTCGAGTCGAGGCTCGGAACGGAGAGATGCGCTGTCATGATCGCCCCGACGCCCGCCGAGATCGCGGCGCGGAACGGCACGAGCTCGACCGCATCCAGCCGCTTCTGAGAAGCTTCCAGCATCGGAAGGGAGCGGTGCGAGTCCGACCGGGTGTCTCCGTGTCCCGGGAAATGCTTCGCCGTCGCGAGCACCCCTTCCGACTGCAGGCCGCGGACGAACGCGCCAACGAAGCGCCCGACCTCCTCGGGGTCCTCGCCGAAGCTGCGGACGTTGATCACCGGGTTGGCGGGAGTCACGTTGACGTCCGCGACGGGGGCGTAAATCTGGTTCAGACCGATCTCCCGCGCCTCTCGCGCGATGATCCGCGCTTCCCGCTCGGCGAGCGCCGGATCTCCGGCGGCCCCGAGGGCCATCGGCCACGGCCAGTACGTCGTGTCGTGAAAGCGCATCCCGAGCCCCGCTTCGAGGTCGGCCGCGAGCAGGAGCGGCGTCCGCGCAAGCGCCTGCAGCCGCCCGTTTAAGAACGCCGCTTCGAGCACGTTGGAATAGAGAAACCACATCACGCCGCCGACATGGTTGTCCCGGACCTGGTGCACGAGCTCCCGGTATTCCGGCGAGGCCTCGTTCATGAAGCGGGCTGTCGAGGCGTAGACGAAGAGCTGCCCGATCTTCTCGTCCACCGTCTGAGGCCCCCTCGCCGCGACGGTCGCGCAGCCGATCGAGAGAAGGAGGAGGAGCGCCGGGAGCAGGGCGCCGGGAGAAAGGCGGCGAAGGCTCCTCGATCGATGTCGCGGCACGGGCGGAGAGTCTAGTGGAGACGGGTTCAGCGTTGCGCGTTGAGCGTTGCGCGTTGAGCGTTGCGCGTTGAGCGTTCGGAGCTGCGCCGGTAGCGGCCCGGCGGGCGCTGTGAGGACCTTTACCGCCTTTTCACAAGCCGCTGACTTTTCGCGGCGACCTTTCCGCGCTGTGCGCGGGGCGCTTCCTTTTCGCATTTTTGGACGCGCGTGGGACGCGCGCGCCCGAAAACGACGCGGCGTCCTTTCCGCGCTGCTGCGCGGGGCGCCGCTAGGCTAGGGGGAGAGCGGGACCGGCTCCCGCTCGGGCGTGACCGCGGCCTGGTCTTCTTCGCCGGTGCGGATGCGGTACACCTTTTCGACGGGCAACACGAAGATCTTGCCGTCGCCGACTTCTCCCGTCCGGGCGGCCCGCAGGATCGCGTCAACCGTCGGCTGTACGAAGTGGTCCGACACTCCGATCTCGAGTCGGACCTTTTCGGAGAGCTCCATTTTGACGGTCGTGCCGCGGTAGGTCTCCACACGCTCGAGCTCCCCGCCGTGCCCCTGGACCCGCTGGAGGGTCAGCCCGCGGACCTCCGCGCGGAAGAGGGATTCGAGGACTTCGTTCAACTTCTCGGGGCGGACGACGGCGACGACGAGCTTCAGGAGGCGCCCCGCAGGACCAGCGCGGGCGAGGGGGCGGCCGCCGCCGACGCCTCGTGGAGCACCAGGATCGCGCCCTCGCCGTGCCCGTAGGCCTCCTCGCCGTGCTGCGCCACGTCCTGGCCGAGCCCCTGGTCGCGGTCGCTCGCCGAGAGCGGCATGCCGAAAGAAAGGACCCTCAGGATTCCCCAGGTCATGGCCGCTGAAAACGCGATCGTGACGGCGACCGCCGCCGCCTGGATCAGAAGCTGGCGCGGATTTCCGTAGAGCAGCCCGTCGGCCGCGCCGTTCCACGTCTTCCGCGCGAGCACGCCGGTCAGGAGCGCCCCGACGGTCCCGCCCACGCCGTGAGCCGCGAGAACGTCCAGCGAATCGTCGAGCCGCGTGCGCGCGCGCCAGAGAAGCGCGTAGTAGCTCGGCACGGCCGCCACAGCTCCCAGACAGATCGCGGCGAGCGGACCGACGTAGCCGGCGGCGGGCGTAATCGCGACGAGCCCCACGACGATGGCCGTGGCTGCGCCGATCGCGGTCGCCTTCCCGCTCCGGCGCAGATCGAGCAGAGTCCAGACCGCGAGAGTCGCAATCGGCGCGAACAGCGTGTTCGTAAACGCGAGCGCCGCGACGCCGTTGGCCGCAAGCGCGCTTCCCGCGTTGAAACCGAACCAGCCGAACCAGAGCAGTCCCGCGCCGAGCAGCGTAAACGGAACGTTGTGCGGCAGGATGGCCTGCCGGGCGTAGTCCTTGCGCGGCCCGAGCATCCAGGCGGCGACGACCGCCGCGGCGGCGGCGTTCACGTGCACGACGGTGCCCCCCGCGAAATCGAGCGCCCCGAGCCTGGCCAGCCATCCTCCGCCCCAGACCCAGTGCGCGAGGGGCGCGTAGACGAGAAGGCTCCACGCGGTGATGAACACGAGGTAGGGAGCAAAGCGCATCCGCTCGACGATCGCTCCCGAGATCAGCGCGGCGGTGATGATCGCGAAGGTCCCCTGGTACGAGAAGAAGAGGACGTGCGGGATCGTGCCGTGCGGCGCGAGATCGACGCCATGGAGAAACGCGCGGCCGACGCCGCCGATGAACGCCCCCTCGCCGTCAAACGCCAGGGAATACCCGAGCAGGGCCCAGGCGAGCCCCACGAACCCCAGGGCGGCGAAGCTCATCATCATGGTGTTGAGGGCATTCTTGCTGCGGACGAGCCCGCCGTAGAAGAACGCGAGCGCGGGCGTCATGAGGAGCACGAGGCCCGTGGAGGCAAGCATCCAGGCTGTGTCGGCGCTGTTCACGAGGTGATCGGAGCGTAGCAGCCAGGGAGACCGCCGTCACCAGAAATCTCCGGATGTGCACATTTGTCGGTGCAATGAGCTCGTTTCTGCCCGCTACTTGACTCTTTGATTGACGATTTCAGCTTTTCCGCACGATCTGAAGAACACCGTGGCCGGCCTTGCTACTCACCCCTCAGGGGAAACGGTGCGGAACCGCACGGCGCATCGATCGGAGAAACTCTCAACTCTCAACTCTCAACTCTCAACTCTCAACTCTCAACTCTCAACCACAGGGCCTCTCGCCCCGCCGATCGCCGCCGTGCCCATCAGGCCCCCGAGGCCCATCGTCTCGACCGCCGAAGACGGCACGATCACCATGGAGCCCTTCTCCTTGACGGCCTCGTACAGCATGTTCATGGCGCGCAGATGCAGCGCCGTAGGATTGCCTTCGTAGACCTTGGCGGCCTCGGCGAACTTCAGCGATATCTCCGTTTCGGCCGTACC
>JBBQDF010000285.1:0-4429 GCA_038319475.1 Thermoanaerobaculia bacterium | reverse complement strand
GGGGGGGGGTGGGTTCCCGGGGGGCGGAGGGTTCTCCGGCGGCGGCGGCTCCTCGGGGAGCTGGTGACGGGATGGTGACGACAAGGTGACTAGATGAAAGTCCGGCACTTTTTTTCGAAGCTCGACTTCGACCGGATCGTCGAGGCAATCGCGCAGGCCGAGTCCGGCACGTCCGGCGAGATCCGGGTCCACGTGACGCGCTCGGAGCCCGCCGACATCGAGGCACGCGCGCGGGAACGCTTCGAGAAGCTCGGCATGACGGCGACGGCCGAGCGCAACGCGGTGCTCTTCTACATCGCCCCGCGGATCCGGAAGTTCCAGATCCTGGGCGACACGGCCGTCCACGAGAAGTGCGGGGACAACTTCTGGAAGGCCACGGCGCAGGAAATGGAAGAGTCCTTTCGCAATGGCGAGTTCACCGGAGGCGTCGTTGCCGGCATCGACCGCATCGGCGACGTCCTGAAGGCCCATTTCCCGAGGGGCCCCGAAAATCGCGACGAGCTGCCGAATGCCGTGGATGAAGATTAAGGCCTCACGCCGTTCCGACTTGACTTTCCCCCGTTAAGTCATAAAATTCGCAGTTCTGCTTTGGAGGCTCCATGTACGCGATCGTCCGCGCGGGCGGGAAACAGGTCAAGGTTTCGGCGGGGGACGTCCTCCGGATCGAAACGCCGTCCGGTGATGCCTCGAAGGGCAGGGAAATCGTCTTTTCGGAGATCGTCTTCGTGGGCGGCCACGAGGGAAAAGAGCTCAAGAAGACGGACGGTGTCTCCGTGAAGGCGACCGTGCTCGGGCCCGTCAAGACCCGAAAAGTTCTCGTCTTCAAGAAAAAGCGCACGAAACAATACCGGCGGACGAAGGGTCATCGGCAGTCCATGATCGAAGTCCGCATCGTCGGGATCGAAGGAGCGTAGGCGATGGCACACAAGAAGGGGCAGGGCTCATCGCGCAATGGCCGCGATTCCAACTCACAGCGGCTCGGGGTGAAGCGCTTCGGCGGCCAGCTCGTCACCGGTGGCTCCATCCTCGTGCGGCAGCGCGGCACCCGGTTTTTCCCGGGCGAAAACGTCGGACGCGGCAAGGACGACACCCTCTTCGCCAAGGTGGACGGGATCGTGCGCTACAAGGATCGGGGCCGCGACGGCCGCGTCATCTCGATCGAGACGTCTCCGGCGTAGCTCTCGGCTTTCAGCCAGGGCGGGCGCGCTCCGTGGGCCTGACGCCTGACAGCTGATAGCTGACAGCTCTCCCCCTTGTTCATCGACTCCGCGGAAATCCGAGTCAAGGCGGGGGATGGCGGCAACGGCTGCGTCGCGTTCCGCCGCGAGAAGTTCGTCCCGAGGGGCGGGCCCTCCGGCGGAGACGGCGGACATGGCGGATCCGTCTACGCCGTCACGGACCCGTCGTACACGACGCTCTATCATCTGCGGCACCAGATGCTGTTCAAGGGGCAGAACGGCCAGCACGGGATGGGCTCCAACTGCCACGGGAGAACGGGAAACGACGCGATGGTCTCGCTTCCTCTGGGCTCGGTGGTCGTCGACGCCGATACCGGCGAGCGCGTCGCGGACCTCGTCCACGCCGGCGAAAAGATCCTGCTCGCCGGAGGCGGGAACGGCGGCTGGGGCAACCAGCACTTCGCGACCTCGACGCGCCAGGCGCCGCGCTTTGCTCGCAAGGGGCTGCCCGGGATCGAGCGGCGGCTCACCGTCGAGTTGAAGCTTCTCGCGGATGTCGCGATCATCGGGTTTCCGAACGCCGGCAAGTCGACGCTCATCTCGGTGATCTCTGCGGCGAAACCCAAAATCGCGGGATATCCCTTCACGACGCTCGTGCCGAATCTGGGCGTCGTTCGCGGCGACGACCATCGGACGCTCGTCGTCGCGGACATTCCCGGGCTGATCGAAGGCGCGCATCACGGCGCCGGTCTCGGCATCCGCTTTCTCAAGCACGTTGAGCGCTGCCGCCTCCTCTGTCACTTAGTCGACGCCTCGACTGAAGGAGACGCGGAGCGCGACGTCGCGGTGCTCGAAGGCGAGCTCGAGGCTTTCTCTCCCGACATCGCCGCCCGCCCCAGGATCCTGGTGGCCTCCAAATGCGACGCGGTCTCGGATCCCTCGCGGCTCGACTCGATTCGCGCGGCCGCTGCCCGGCGCGGGATGCCGTACCGTGAGATTTCGGCCGCCACGCGCCTCGGCCTGGAAGACCTCGTTCGCGACTTCTTCCGCCTCGCGGGCGCTCGTGCCGCCTTGCCGGCGGCCGCGCCTTCCGACGCGGATTCCGCCCTGCGCTCCTAGGAGGTTCTTCGTCATGTCCGTCGCGAGCGCGGTCGAGCCGAAGCGAGAGCGGGAGCGCAGGACTTCTTTTTTCCGTGGGACCTTGCGGTCCCTCAAATCCGCGGCGTCGCGGAAACGTAGATCAGCTACACCGCACGAGCCCCGGGGCGGCCAAAGGACTGCGGAGTGCCCTTCTCAGAATCCGACCGGGCATTCCGCTCGCAGCGAGACAATCGCCGGCTCGCAGCGGGACGTCACGAGGACAGGCTCCTAGGAGAATCGCAATGCGGACGGGTGTCTTCGGTGGGACCTTCGATCCGGTGCACGTCGGCCACGTCGCGATGGCCGAAGCCGCGGCGATGAAGTTCGGACTTTCGCGGGTCATTTTCGTCCCCGCCCGCCTCTCTCCGCACAAGGTCGAGCCGCCGAGCGACGCCCGTCACCGCGTGGCGATGCTGGGGCTCGCGCTCGCGGGCCGGCCCGACTGGTCGATTGGTTTCGACGATCTGGACCGGGAGGGACCCTCCTTCACGGTGGACACGCTCAAGGCGCTGTCGGATCGCTCTTTGCAGTCGGAGCTCTGGTTGCTGATGGGCACCGATACGCTCGCGGGCCTCGCCCGCTGGAAAGATCCCGCGGAGATCGTGCGGCTGGCCCGCGTCGCCGCGTTTTATCGGGACCCCTTTCGCGGCGAGGGGCTGGTGGTGCCGGAACTGCCCGGTCTGTCGGGTCGGCTCGAGGTTTTCGACGCCGGTTCGGTTAGAATCTCTTCGACGGAATTGCGGAAAAACCTGTCCCTGGGGCATCGAGCCGCCGGCCAGGTTCCCCCCGCGGTCGCGGAGTACATCACGAAGCAGGGTCTCTACAGCGCGGAAGTCTCCGAGCGTTGAACTCGCTCTCCGCTCGCGACCGGGTTCGCGAAGGCCTGTCCGCCGCTCTGGACAAGAAAGCCTCCGCGGTCCTCGTCTTCAACTTGACCGAACTGACGACGATGGCCGATTACTTCGTCCTCTCGACCGCGAACTCGGACCGCCAGGCGCGCGCGATCTCCGACGCGATCACGGAAGTGCTGGGGCCGGCGCTCTCGACAGAAGGTCTCCAGACCGCCAACTGGATCCTGATGGACTACGGCGACGTCGTCTTCCACGTCTTTCAGGAAGAGGCCCGCCGCTTCTACGCGCTCGAGCGGCTCTGGGGCGATGCGGAGAATGAGACGGGCCGCTTCGCGGCATCTTGAACGGCCGCTCGACGCGGCCGTAGGGGAATAGGCGGCCGCCGCGCGGCATCCCATGGCGAAGACGGGGCCTCTCAGCTCGTTGTTTCGCACTCGAAGCCGGGCGTTGGCTCGGGAGATCACCGCGCTCGAACGAGCGCTCGATCTGCCGAGCACTGTCCTTCTCTTCGGTGAGAGCGGCACGGGAAAGGACCGGCTCGCGCACGCTCTGCACGATGCCTCGCTGCGCTCCGGACGGCCGTTCGTGCGCGTGGACGCCGCGAACCTTTCCGACGAGCTCTTCGAGAGCGAGCTCTTCGGCCACGAGCGCGGCGCGTTCACCGGCGCCGTCACCGCCAAGCGCGGCCTCCTGGAGGTCGCCGGGGATGGAACCGTGTATCTCGATGAGGTCTCCTCCCTGTCTCCTGCTGCACAGGCGAAGTTCCTGCGGGTTCTGCAGGAGAGGACTTTTCGCCGCCTGGGCGGCGTGACGAGCCACTCCTTTCGCGCCAGGCTGGTCGTGTCCTCCAGACGGCCGCTGGCGGCCTTGGTCGAGCAGGGCCTGTTCCGGCCGGATCTCTTCTACCGCATCGACGTCGTCTCCCTTCGCCTGCCCGCGTTGACGGAACGCGGCGAAGACGTCCTTCCTCTCGCGCGCGGCTTTTTGAAACGGGCTGCGCGCACGTACGGAACTCCGGCGCGGCGCTTCACGGCGGAGGCGGAGACCGCCCTCGAGCGTCATACATGGCCGGGAAACATCCGGGAGCTGATGCATCTGGTCGAGCGCGCCGCGCTGGCCGCCGCCTCGCCGGACGTGACGGCGGAAGACCTCCCGATGGGCTCATTCGGAGCGCCGGAAGCTCTTCTCGCCGCGGCCGTCGAGCGCCGATGGACTCTCAAAGAGCTTTCCGACGCGTACATCGAAGAGACCCTCCGCCGA
>JBBQDF010000284.1:0-4432 GCA_038319475.1 Thermoanaerobaculia bacterium | reverse complement strand
CCGCCTGAGCCTCTCGATCGTGCTGATGCCGATCGTCGGCGGCATCGGGACGGTCGCCGGTCCGATTCTGGGAGCGGTCATCTTCAGCTACCTGCAGATCAAGTTGCTTTCGACACCCGCGCTGCGGGACTCCTATCTCTTTCTCTACGGCGGCCTGTTGATGGTTGTCATGCTCTTCGAGCCCCGCGGTCTCGTCGGCGCCTGGCAGCGGCTGCAGGGGCTTTTCCGCGTCCCGCTGCGGAGGAAGGGGGTGCCCGGTGGTGCCTGAGGCGCTGCTGGCCGTCTCGGGACTCTCCAAACGCTTCGGAGGTTTGCTCGCCTTGAGCTCCGTCTCATTCGCCGTCGAGGCGGGGCAGATCTACGGAGTGATCGGGCCCAATGGCGCCGGCAAGACCACGCTTTTTTCGTGCCTCGTCGGGGCCGCCCATCCGAGTGCGGGCGAGATCCTTTTCCAGGGCGGTCGGATCGACGGTCTTCCGAACTGGGCGGTGGTCTCGCGCGGGCTCGTCCGCACGCATCAGATCGTCCGGCCTTTCCGGCAGATGACGGTCCGGGAAAACGTGTCCGTCGGGGCGCACTTCGGCGCCGGGAGGCGCCGGGGCCCGGACGCCGCGGCGCGTGTGGACGCGATCTTGGAAAAGACGGGCCTCGCCGCGCGCGCGGACGTGCTGGCGGGGACGCTCACGATCGGCGAGTCGAAGCGTCTCGAGATCGCGCGCGCTCTGGCGACCGAACCCTCGATACTCTGCCTGGACGAAGTGATGGGAGGACTGAACCCCTCCGAGATCCAGGGCGCGATGACCCTGATCCGCGCCCTGCGCGAGTCGGGGCTGACCGTCCTGATGATCGAGCACCACGTCCACGCCGTGGTCGGGCTCTCCGACCGGATCCTCGTGCTGAACTTCGGCGAAAAAATCGCCGAAGGAATGCCCGCGGCCGTCATGCGCGATCCGGCCGTCATCTCCGCCTATCTCGGCGAGGACGCGCCGGCGGAGCTGCCCTCGTGAGCCTCCTCGCGGCCGAGGGCCTGCACTCCTTCTACGGAGACGTCCAGGCGCTGTGGGACGTTTCGCTCGAGGTCGAAGAGGGTGAGATCGTCACGCTCATCGGCGCCAACGGCGCGGGCAAATCGACCCTCTTGAAGACGATCGCCGGCCTGCTGGCTCCGCGGCGCGGCCGCGTGCTCTTGGACGGCGAAGACGTGGCCGGCAGACCCGCGTACCGGCTGGTCGAGCGCGGCCTCGTGCTCATCCCCGAAGCGCGGCAGCTGTGGCCCACGATGAGCGTCCGCGAGAACCTCGAGATGGGGGCGTACTCGAAGGCGGCTCGGCCGGCGCGCGCGAAGAGCCTCGAAGCCGTTCTCGCGATGTTTCCGATCTTGGAGAAGCGCGCGAAGCAGAACGCCGGCACGCTGTCGGGGGGCGAGCAGCAGATGTGCGCGATCGGGCGGGGACTGATGGCGCGCCCGCGCCTCCTGCTCTTGGACGAGCCGGCGCTCGGCCTGGCCCCCAAGCTGGTCCGCGAGGTCTTCGCCGCGTTGAAGGAGATCCGCGCGACCGGCGTCACGCTGCTGCTGGTCGAGCAGAACGTGCCGCACGCCCTGGCGCTCGCCGACCGCGCTTACATCCTGGAGTCCGGCCGGGTGACCCGCGCCGGGCCCTGCGCGGAGCTCGCCCGCGACCCGCGGGTGCGGGAAGAATTCCTCGGGATTGCTTCGATTTGAGAGATTCCGCGGCGGGCCGCCTTTTTTTCCGGCTGTCGGAAGAGCCGGACCGGCAGGCGATTCTCCACGCCGGCCGTTGCCTGACGTTCGGAGATCTCGACTCTCTCTCGCGGCGGTACGCGGCGGGGCTCGCGTCCCTCGGCGTTCAGAAGGGGGACCGGGTGGCAGCGTTCGCGGAGAGCCTTCCGGAGGCGATCGTCGCGATGCTCGGGCACTACCGTCTCGGCGCGATTCACGTCCCGATCAACACCCGGTATCGCGGGGACGAAGCGGGGCACATCCTGGAGGACTCCGGCGCCCGGACGGTCGTCGTACGGGCGGGCAGCGACTCGCAAGCGGTCCTGCGCGAGCTTCCCGGGGATCGCCGCGTGATCGCGATCGGAGGAGGGGCGAGCGGGGGAGCGATCCCTTTCGAGTCTCTGCTCGAGACCGGGGAGCTGGCGGGAGATCCGAACCCGGCCGACACGGACACCGCCCTTCTCGTCTACACCTCCGGAACGACCGGCAAGAGCAAGGGGGCCGCCCTCTCGTACGGCGCGCTCGTATCCAACATCCTGGCTCTGACCGAGCTCTGGCATTTTTCTGACCGCGACCGGGTCGTCCTCATGCTCCCGCTTTTCCACATCCATGGGCTCTGCATCGGCGTGCACGGGGCGCTTCTCTCCGGCGCCGCGACCCTTCTGTTCGAGCGCTTCGACGCGCGGGCCGTCGTCGGCGCTTTCGCGGAGCAGGGCGCCACCGTTTTCATGGGGGTTCCCACGATGTACGTGCGCCTGCTCGAGCTTCTCGGACAGAGCCCCGAGCACGGCCAGGTCCTCGCACGCGGACGCCTCTTCACGTCGGGGAGCGCCGCCCTGCCCGCCGCGCACTTCGAGGAGTTCGAACGGCGCACGGGCCACCGGATCCTGGAGCGCTACGGGATGACCGAGACCCTGTTCACGCTCTCGAACCCCTTCGAGGGCGAGCGGCGGGCGGGCACGGTCGGAACCGCGGTCCCCGGATGCGAAGTGCGCCTCGTCGGGGAAAACGGAGACGACGTGCCCGAGGGCGGCGCGGGGGAGGTGCTCGTCCGGAGCAACGGCCTGATGACGGAGTACTGGGGCCGTCCTGCGGAAACCGCGGCGCAGCTCGAGGACGGCTGGTTCCGGACGGGCGATGTCGCACGCCGCGACGCCGACGGGTACATCTCGATCGTCGGCCGGAAGTCCGTGGATGTGATCAAGAGCGGAGGCTTCAAGATTTCCGCCCGGGAGATCGAAGACGTGCTGCGGGAGCACCCCCGGGTGCTCGACGTCGCGGTCGTGGGAGAGCCGGATGCGGTCTGGGGGGAGAGAGTCGCGGCGGCGGTGGTCCTGAAGGACGATCCGGCCGATTCGGGCGCGCAGGATCCGTCCTCCCTCTTGAACGAGCTCGCCGCGTTCACGGCGCGCAGCCTGGCCGATTACAAGCGGCCCCGCGCGGTGTACGTCCTGCCGGAGCTGCCCCGTAACGCCATGGGGAAGGTGCAGAAGCACCGGATCCTGGAAGGCCTCCGAGAGCGCTCCTGATTTGCACCCGGAAAAGGGGGGTTGAGCCTTGAGCGTGGAGCGTCGAAGGCGAGGCGAGGGGGTCTCCCTCTCAGCCGGGATTATTGTCAGTCGTTTCCCGTTTCCCCTTTTTGAGATTCCGCGTAATTCCAGAGAGTGAGGGCCCTGTATCCATGAGCACTTCTCTTTCAACCGACCAGGATCAACCGACGGCGGGGACATTCGAAGCGGACGCCTGGGCCGCTCCGGCCGCCCACGCGCCGCTGCGCCCCTTTCGTGTCTCGCGGCGGGAGCCCGGGTCCCGCGACGTCGCCATCGAAATCCTCTTCTGCGGCGTCTGTCACAGCGACATCCATCAGGCCCGCGACGAGTGGGGCGGCTCGATCTTTCCGATGGTTCCGGGGCACGAGATCGCCGGCCGCGTGCAGAAGACCGGGTCGGAGGTTTCGAAATTCAAGACCGGCGACATCGTCGGAGTCGGGTGTTTCGTCGATTCCTGCCGGCGCTGCGAAGCGTGCATCGCGGGGGAAGAGCAGTATTGCGCGAACGTCGTGACGGCGACCTACAACGGACGGGAGAGAGACGGCAAGACTCCGACGTACGGCGGATACTCGACACGGATCACGGTTGACGAGAACTACGTCCTCCGCATCCCCGAGAGCCTGCCCCTCGACCGCGCCGCGCCGCTACTGTGCGCCGGGATCACGACCTACTCCCCGATGCGGCACTTCGGCGTCGAAGACGGAGACGAGGTCGCCATCGTAGGGCTGGGAGGCCTCGGTCACATGGGGGTCAAGATCGCGCGGGCGATGGGCGCCCGGGTCACCGTGCTCAGCCACTCCCCGGCAAAGCGCGAGGATGCGCTGCGACTGGGAGCGGACGATTTCGTCTCGACGGCCTCGTCCGATTGTTTCGAGAAGAACGCCGAGCGGTTCGATTTCGTCCTCGACACTGTGTCCGCGCCGCACGACTACAACGCCTACCTGAACCTCCTGCGCCGCGACTCGACGATGGTGCTCGTCGGGCTCCCGGATCCGGCACTCCTCTCCGCCGGGCCTCTCATCAGCCGCAGGCGCCGTCTGTCGGGATCGGCGATCGGCGGGATCCGCGAGACGCAAGAGATGCTGGATTTCTGCGCCGGGCACGGGGTGACGTCGGACGTGGAGGTCATCGCGATCGACGA
>JBBQDF010000283.1:0-4446 GCA_038319475.1 Thermoanaerobaculia bacterium | reverse complement strand
GTCCGGGCGCCCGATCGCGAGGCCTGGATCTCCATCAACGCGACGAGACCATGGACCTCCGATTCCCTCGGCGCCAGCTCAGCGAGGATCCGCCCGAGGCGCAGCGCTTCCTCGCAGAGCGCGGGCCGCATCCAGTCATCCCCGGCCGTCGCCGAGTAGCCTTCGTTGAAGACGAGATAGAGCACCTCCAGCACAGAGGAGACCCGCGCGGCGAGCTCGTCACCGCGCGGCACCTCAAAGGGCACGTGCGCCTCGGCCAGCGTCCGCTTCGCGCGGACGATGCGCTGTGCGATCGTCGGCTCCGGGACGAGAAATGCGCGCGCAATCTCCTCAGTCGTGAGGCCGCCGAGCAGGCGAAGGGTCAGCGCAACCCGCGCCTCGGACGAGAGGACCGGATGGCACGCCATGAACACCAGGCGGAGGAGATCATCGCCGACTTCATCCTCATCATCCTCGAGCACGGCGTCGAAGTCCGTTTCCGCCAGGCCCTGCTCGATGACGAGCTCGCGGCCCAGCTCTTCGTGCTTGCGATCGAGCCTCTCGCGGCGGCGGAGCAGATCGATCGCACGATACTTCGCCGCGGTCATCAGCCACGCGCCCGGGTTCGGCGGGACGCCCGACTCCGGCCAGCGTTCGAGGGCGGCGATGAGCGCATCCTGCGCGAGGTCCTCCGCCAGACCGACGTCGCCGCGCGCGACCCGCGTCAGGCCGGCGATGAGCCGCGCGGACTCGATCCGCCAGACCGCTTCAATCGCAAGGTGTGTTTGGCTTGTCGTCATCGCTTCCTGCTCCCGTGCGCCTCGGCCGGGAAAGCGCCGGCTACGGCGCCGGACGCTCTGGGACGAAAAGCCGGAATCTCGCGACACGAGTCACCTCGGATCGAGGTGACTCGTGCTCGTTGCTCGCGGCGTCGATTACGATCGCGCGGCCTTCTCCTGCATCTCATCGCGCAGGGCATGCTCGCGGGCGACGTCCTCGGCGGAGAAGACCTCGGACGGAAAGTCCTCCGGCTCGAACACCTGCCGGACCTCCAGCACCTCGCCGTCCGAGAAGGGCACGCGCGAGGCCCAGGCGATCGCTTCTTCCTTCGACTTCACCTGCAGCAGCCAGAAGCCGGCGATCAGCTCCTTCGTCTCCGTGAACGGCCCATCGGTCACCTTCGGCTTCCCGCCGGAGAAGGCGACGCGCGCTCCCTTGGAACTCGGCTGGAGCCCCTCACCCGCGAGCATCACGCCCGCCTTCACCATCTCTTCGTTGAGCTTCCCCATGGCGGCGAGCATCTCTTTCGTCGGGGGGATGCCCGCCTCGCTGTCATCATTGGCCTTCACCAGCACCATGAATCGCATCGTCGTAGCTCCTTCTCATCTGTCCCGAGCCGGACTTCCGGGCGACCTCGCCCGGATAGTGGACCGGCTCTACTCATACACCGAACGGGACACGGCGAGATCGACACCCCGGCTCCTCTCTCTCCGCCCCTTTTGCGTCTACTGTCGCGGACTCAGGCGGCGCAGGGTCGCTGCCTCGCCACTGTCCCGTGACCGCTTCAGCGATGCCGCGGTTGCCCGAACTCGACCGTCTTCGTCCGCTCCGTCATCGGAGCAGTCCCCATCTCTTGCCGTGCGCAGCGCTCGCCCGCTCCGCTACTTCTTCTTCTTGCCCGCGCTGTTGTACGCAACGGCTGCAAAAATGAGCTCGGTCAGGCCCTTCTCATTCACCTTGTCGCCCTCGTAGAAGTCGATCGCACGCGTCTTCTTGGCGTCGAGGCCGGCATTGAATTGGTTGTGAGTATCGGTAAGCGCCGCGCCCTGGAAGAAATTGATCTTCAGGTGATCCTTAAAGCTACCCACCGCGCACACCATCCCGTTGTGCGTCCAGACGGCCGTCTCCCACTTCCACTCCTCCGTGATATCGGGGTCCGCCTTGTGGATGAGCTTGCGAAGCCGGCCGAACAGCTCGCCGCGCCAGTCGGGAAGGTCGGCGATCTGTTTGTCGATTAGCTCAGAAGGATCCATGGTTGCTCTCCAGCTCCTCGTTTGACGCCCGCACCCGCCGAGTGCTCGCCTGCACGCCCGGGCGCGACCGGACAGGGGGCCGTCTCTCATTCGCCCGGCGTGCGGCGCGAGTCTGGTTCTTCAGGATAGCGGGATGAGCGTCGAAGACATCGGCGCTCTCCCATTCGGTTGCGTACCTGCACAGCACGAGCTCCGGCCTCAGACGCTCGCGACCACGAGCCCTTCCGCGCGATCGCCGGCGCCTGTCTCTGAATCGCCGCGGGCACGGATGGGTGCGAGACGCGAGCGCCCGTAGGCGACGAACCCGGCGAGCATCCCGATCACGATCGGCATCACCGCCAGCGCGGCGCCATCGATCGCCAGCGTGTCCACGGTCGCTCCGATCATGATGATCACCAGTCCGGCGGCGGCCAGCGGGGTCAGACTCGACCGGATGCGCAGCAGCCCTGGAAGAATCATCCCCAGCCCGCCGAGCACCTCGGCGACGCCGATGAACTTCATGAACGGCCCCGGCAGCCCTGACTGGTCGGCCAGGTCAGCGAGGGGCATCACAAGCTTCATGGCCCCCGCCGCCACAAAGATCAGCGCCAGTAGGCCCTGGGTACCCCAGAGCGTGTAGTTCAGGCGCGGTCTCCGTGACGATGCGGGAGTGTATGCGGCGCTCATCTTTGTTCCCTTTCGCAGGCTTCATGCGGAGCCGGTCTTCCGGGCGGTGTCGCGCGGATAGCGGCACGGCTCTACCTACGCACCGAACGGCGGCCACGGAGATCGACATCTCCGAACACGTATTTCGCGACCAATTCCCTCAGCGCGCGCTCGCTGGCTCGCTTCTAACGCCGCTCGATTGAATATGGCTTGGGCGCGCCTTCACGCGAGCGTCCGCAAGAGCTCCGTGAGGCGCTCCATCGACTCCGTCGCGCCGCCCTCCATGCCCGACTGAAGCATGCCATCGCGATCCTCGACCGTCTGGAAGACCGAGATCCCCGTCATCGTCGTGCGGCCGTCGCCTTCCTCGAACCGCGCGGTCTCGAGCGATACGTGGCCGGGCATGCCTTCGAACTCAAACGTTTGAACGATGAGCTCAGGCGCGGCGACCTCATGGAAGACGCCGTGGAAGCCATACTCGTCGCCGCCGGCATCGCGTTGGATAAACCGCCAGATTCCGCCCGGCTTCGCGTCGAGCTGTTCGACGGTCGTCGTGTACCTGCTCGGTCCCCACCACTTCTTTATCAGACTCGCGTCCGTGTGGGCCTTGAACACCAGCGCCCGCGGGGCATCGAAGACCCGCGTGATGACAATCCCCTGCGTCCCCGGTTCGGCGACAATATCGAGCTTACCCATCGTGCATTCTCCTTTGCTGGCGTACCTGGATGTGATGTCGTGCCGTTGGCGAGTGGCATGGCGTCGAAATGCCACCTCGGACCATGTTCCTGCGTTGGCTTGGCGCTCTCCGGTCGGGAGTGAAAGCCGACCAGATCATCGCTCGCTCATCCTTCCTTGTCATGCTGTTGCAGCTCTGTCAGCAACGCCTCAAGGCGGTCGAAGCCCTCTTCCCAGAACTGGCGATACCCGTCGAGCCAGGTCGCGGCTTCTTTCAGCGGCGTTGCCGTCAGCCGGCAGGGCCGCCATTGCGCTTCGCGGCCGCGCTCGATCAAACCCGCGCGATGCAGCACCTTGAGGTGCCTGGAGACGGCGGGCAGGCTGATTGCGAAGGGTTCGGCCAACTCCGTGACCGTGACCTCGCCCGCCGTCAGCCGCGCCAGGATCGCTCGGCGCGTCGGGTCGGCGAGAGCCGAAAAGGTGGCATCGAGACGATCTGGCAGCATCCGTGTACAACCTGTCGGTTATTTAACGTCCCGGTTAAATTACATGCCGGGGATTGCGCCGTCAAGGCCACCAGGGACGGCCATCCGTACCGCCACCCCGGCAATCAGGTCATGTAGGTGTCATGGCGGAAATAGAGGTCCGTCAACTCCTCGGGACTCAGCGGCCGGCCCGTCGCGACCATCTCCGCGAGCGTCTCGAGTACGGCTCGCGCGGCGCGCCCGGCGCGAATAGGAGGAGCATCGACGCGGGCGCACCGGACTCGTTGCGGAACGCGTGCAGGCCGCCCGCCGGCACGTACAGGAAGTCGCCCGGCGTCGCGTCGATCCACTGCTCTCCGTTGAACCGCCGCCCCGGCCCCGAGTGGAGGAAACACGACTCGGATATGCTCTTGTGGAAATGCTCCGCCGGCCCGCCGGGCTCGGCTCCCATGTTCCAGCGATAAAGGCCGAATTCCCCGTCGGTGGACTCCGTCGTGGCCAGGTAGCTCGCCGTCGTCGACCCGCCGATGCGCAGATCAGGTGCCTGCGTGGCGGGCGTGTAGCGCGCGCTGACCTCACCCTGATTCCGATGGTAGCGGTCCGGCGGGTACGACATGGCAGGCTCCTCC
>JBBQDF010000282.1:0-4463 GCA_038319475.1 Thermoanaerobaculia bacterium | reverse complement strand
TGAGACCTGACGGCTGACGACCACTCCCCGTATTCACCAGGATCCAGGAACGAGAACGAAGATGGAAATCACAAGCAAGATGGTGGCGGACCTGCGCGCGGAAACGGGCGTCGGGATGATGGAATGCAAGAAGGCGCTCGTCGAGTCGGCCGGCGACTTCGAAGAGGCGAAAAAGGTCCTGCGCAAGAAGGGTCTCGCCGCCGCGGCGAGCAAGGCGGGGCGCGCCACCTCGGAGGGCCTCGTCGTCGCGCACGTGACCGGTGTGGCCTCGGTGCTGGTCGAAGTCAACTGCGAGACGGATTTCGTCGCCAGGACGGAGGCGTTTCGCTCCTTCGCGGAAAAGCTCGCCGATCGGATCGCGGCGCACGACGCATTCGGCGACACGCGCGGGGGCGACGGGGCGGAAGCGGCGGCGTTGTCGTGGCCGACGGAGCCGACGGTCGCGATGGCCGTCGCGCAGCTCGTCGCCACGCTCAAGGAGAACATCCAGGTGCGCCGTTTCGCGCGTCTCCTTCCGAGGCCGGGTGAGAAGTTCGCGAGCTACGTGCACGGCAACGGCCGCATCGGCGTGCTCGTCGGTATACCGGGCGGAGACGAGTCGCTCGCGAAGGACGTCGCGATGCACGTGGCGGCTTCGGACCCCCGTTTCGCCGGCCGCTCCGAAGTGACGCCGACAATGGTCGAAACCGAGAAGGAGATCGCGCGAGCTCAGGCCGCGTCCGCCGGGAAGCCCGCGAACGTGGTCGAACGCATCGCCGACGGCAAGGTCGAGAAGTTCTACCAGGAGACGGTTCTGACGGAACAGGCTTTCGTCAAAGACCCGGAGAAGACGGTGGGACAGATCGTTGTCGAGCGCGGGGGGAAAGATGCCCTCGGTCTGCGGTTCGTCCGTTTCAAGCTCGGGGAGAGTCTCGGGCGGGGATCGATAGAAACCGCGGCGGCGGGAGCGAGCGCTTAACAGCCGTCCGCCATGCCGATGCCCGTCTATCGCCGGATTCTCCTGAAGCTCTCGGGAGAGGCGTTGATGGGCCAGCGCCCCTTCGGAATCGATCCGGAGTGCGTCGCGAGGATTGCCGATGAGATCCGGGAAGTCCACGCGCTCGGCGTGCAGATCGCCGTGGTCCTCGGCGGCGGGAACATCATCCGCGGGATCGCGGCGGCCGCGCAGGGGATCGACCGGGTGGCGGGAGACCACATGGGCCTTCTCGCCACCGCGATCAACGGCCTCGGCATGCAGGATGCCCTCGAAAAGCGGGGCCTGACGACCCGGCTGATGTCCGCGATCGAGATGCGTCAGATCGCGGAACCCTTTCTCCGGCGCCGCGCCGTGCGGCACCTCGAGAAAGGCCGGCTCGTGATGCTCGTCGGCGGAACCGGAAACCCTTTTTTCACGACCGACACCGCGGCCGCGCTGCGGGCGAATGAGATGAAAGCGGACGTTCTCTTGAAAGCCACGAAGGTCGACGGCGTCTACGATTCCGACCCGGTGAAGAACCCGAACGCGAAATTCTTGAAGACCCTGACGTATCGCGACGCCCTTTCCGCGGGCCTCCTGGTCATGGATGCCGCCGCGATCGCGCTGTGCATGGAGAACGGCATTCCCATCAAGGTCTTCAATCTCTTCGTGCCGGGGAATATCCTCCGGGTCGTCGCCGGCGAGGACATCGGGTCGCTCGTGACGTCGGAAGGAGGGGGGCGGTGAGACAGGAGCTGAAGGACATCGAAAAACGGATGACGGACGCGATCGCGCACCTGAAGGAGCGTTTCAAGACGCTCCGGACCGGCCGCGCGAATCTCGGGATGCTGGACGGGATCCTGGTCTCCGCCTATGGAGCCGACCTCCCGATCAACCAGGTCGCGAATCTCTCGGTTCCCGAGCCGACGCTCATCGTCGCGACGCCGTGGGACCCGAAAATGGCGGTCGAGATCGAGCGGGCCGTCCGCAAGTCGGAACTCGGTTTGAATCCGCAGAACGACGGAAAGACGGTGCGAATCCCGATCCCGTCTCTGACGGAGGACCGGCGCAAGGACCTGGCGAAGAAGGCGCACCACATGGCGGAGGAGGCGCGCGTGGAAATCCGCCGGTTCCGTCACGAGGGCAACGACCGCATCAAGAAGATGCTCAAGGACAAGGCGATTTCCGAAGACGACGAGCGCCGCGCCCTCGAAGAGTCGCAGAAGATCACGGACAGGAAGATCGCCGAAGTCGACGAGCTGCTTAAGGCGAAGGAAAAAGAGACCCTCGCCGTCTGAGCGGCGCAGCATGGCCTGGATCGCGATCGTTCCTGCCGCGGGTTCCGGCTCGCGACTCGAGCGGGCCGAGCCCAAGGCCTTCATTTTTCTCGGAGGCCGGATGCTGGTAGAACGCGCTCTCGACATGCTGCGCGCCGTGCCGTTCGACCGCATCGTGGTCGCGGTCCCCGCGGACCGGATCCCGCAGATGGAAGGGATTCTTCGGGCGGGCGAGAGCGCCGTGGCCGGCGGCTCCACGCGGGCGGAGTCCGTGCGGCGCGCCTTCGCGGCGCTCGACCCGGCGCCTGGCGATCTCGTCTGCATTCACGATGCGGCACGTCCCCTGGTGAGCTCGGAAGAATCGGCTCGCGTGATGCGCGCCGCCGGGAGAGTAGGCGCCGCGATCGCGGCGACGGCGCTCGTCGACACGATCAAGCGCGGCGACGGAAAGTTCGTAGCGGGGACCGTCAACCGGGAAGGGCTCTGGGCCGCGGCCACGCCCCAGGCGTTTCGCGGCGACGTTCTCCGAAAGGCGCTCGCCGGCAAACGAGAGGCGACCGACGAGGCTTTCCTCTGCGAAGAGACGGGCGCCGCGGTCGAGATCGTGCCGGTCTCCCGCTTCGCGTTCAAGGTGACGACGGCGGAAGACCTGGAGCTCGCCGAGGCGGTGCTCGCCCGGCGGGGCGCATGACTTCGCGGGTGGGCATCGGCTTCGACGCGCACCCTTTTGCCGCAGGCCGCCCTCTGCGTCTCGGCGGGATCGTCATCCCACACGCGGCGGGGCTGAAGGGCCACTCGGACGGCGATGCGCTCCTCCACGCGGTCGCGGACGCGATCCTGGGCGCCGCGGGCCTCGCGTCGCTCGGGGAACATTTCCCGGATGACGAGGCCTCGATGGAGGGGGCGGACAGCGGACCCCTTCTCGGGCGGGTGAGCGACGTGGCGCGGCGCAGCGGCTTCGTCGTCGAAAATGTCGACGCGGTCGTGATCGGCGAAGCGCCGAAGATTGCTCCGCACAGAGAGGCAATGCGAGCCCGCGTCGCGGGAATCCTCGACCTCACCGTGGACATGGTCAACATCCGCGGCACGAGCTCGAACGGGCTCGGGTTTCCAGGCCGCGGAGAAGGGATCGCCGTGATGGCCGTCGTGCTCCTCCGCCGGGACGCGACAGACCCGGGCGCGTGATCCTCTCCCGCCTCCATCCGATCGCGGAGGCCGTCCGGTCCCGTCCGCGCGAGATCGAGTTCGTCCTGTTTGATTCGAACCGCCGCGACCGCCGGATCAACGAGCTGAAGGCGCTGTGCCGCAAGGAGGGGGTTCCCACGCGATATGGCGATCACCGGGCGCTCGAGCGCCTCGGTGGCGCCGACCACCAGGGAGCCGTGGCGCGGCTGGCGGCGAGGGGATACCTCCCGGAAGAGGAGGCCCTTACGGGACCGCGGGGGAGCCGCCTCCTGTTTGTCTTAGACGAGGTGTCCGATCCGCAAAATCTCGGGGCCGTGATCCGGGTGGCAGATGGAGCGGGCGCGCGGGTGGTCCTGCCCGAAAGGGGCTCGGCCCCCCTCTCCGAGACCGTCGAGCGGACCTCCGCGGGCGCCCTCGAGAGGGTACCGGTGGTGCGGGTCGGCAATTTGCGGAGGTTTCTCGACCGGCTGAAGGAACAGGGCTTCCGGATCGTCGGTCTCGACCCCTCCGGGGAGGTCGTTTACGGGATCGACCTGACCGGCGACCTCGCCCTGGTCGTGGGGGCGGAGGGGAAGGGGCTCCGGCGGCTGGTTCGGGAAGGCTGTGATCTCCTCGCCCGGCTCCCCATGAAGGGGGCCCTCGCTTCCCTGAACGTTTCCACGGCGACGGCGGCCGCCGCCTGGGAGGCGCTGCGGCAGCGAGATTTTCCTTCCGAAAAGCCTTGATCAACTGGACTTGCGCTGCTACAGTACGCGGTTCGCGCTCGTTGGCATGAATTCGTTCTTTGAAGGCCGGCCCGACAGGCCCGGGGTTTCTGCGGTCCGGGAAATTCCACCGCCGGCGTAGCTCAACGGTAGAGCATCCGATTTGTAATCGGAAGGTTGCGGGTTCAAATCCCTTCGCCGGCTCCAGGAAACGGATGGCCTTCACGACGCGAATCATCGGGGTTTTTTTGTTTCTCTCAGATCTCGGGCAGGTGGCCGAGTGGTTAATGGCAGCAGACTGTAAATCTGCCCCGCTTCGCGGTACGGAGGTTCGAATCCTTC
>JBBQDF010000281.1:0-4486 GCA_038319475.1 Thermoanaerobaculia bacterium | reverse complement strand
GACGCCGGCTGGGATTTTCAGGGGAGCGAGCAGGACACCCGCGCCGGCGACGAGGACGAGGCTCACGAGAAAAAATGCTACGGCGATCGACAGGGTCCGCCTCTTGTGGTCAAGGGCGGCGGCTAAGACCGGCTCGTAGATCCGGCGAGCGACCCGCATGACGGGGTTGTCTTCCTCCCGGTGGACTCTGCCGCGTATGAGAAAGACGGCCAGAACCGGAACCAGCGTGATCGAGAGGAGCGTTGCGCCGAACATCGCGAACGTTTTCGTGAAGGCGAGTGGATGGAAGAGCTTGCCTTCCTCACCCGTCAACGAGAAGACCGGCAGGAACGCCAGGATGATGATGACCATCGAGAAGACGATCGGACGGCCAATCTGTTTCGCAGCCGCCCGGACGATCTCCAGCAGAGGGCGCTTTCCGCCGTCGCTTTCGACGTGCCGAAAAACGTTTTCCGTAATCACGATTCCTGCGTCCACAAGGACCCCGATCGCGATCGCGATCCCCCCGAGGGACATGATGTTGGAGGTGATTCCGAAGACCCGCATCAGGATGAAGGACGTCAGGATTGCCAGCGGGAGCGGGAGAGTCACGATCAGAATCGAGCGGAAGTGCATCAGGAAAATGAGGTGGGCCAGGGTGACGAGCGCGATCTCTTCGAAGAGCGCCCTCTTCAATGTTCCGACCGCATGCTGAATCAGTCCGGATCGGTCGTAGAAGGGAACAATCCGCACTCCCGGGGGCAGCCCTTTCGAGAGCTCTGAAATTTTTTCCTTGATCCGCGCGATGATCTCGGGCGTGCTCTCGCCGTAACGCATGACGACGACTCCGCCGACGACCTCGCGTCCGTTTTTCTCCAGCGCGCCGCGGCGGAACTCGGGGCCCAGTTGTACCGAGCCGAGATTGGAAACGTAGACGGGCGTCCCCGCCCGGGATGTCACGACGATTTTCTCGACATCCGCGACATCGCGGATCAGTCCCATGCCGCGCACGACGTATTCGATCCCCCCCTGCTGGATCGTCTTGCCGCCGACGTTGTTGTTGCTCATCTGGACGGCGCTGATGACGTCGCGGATCGAGACGTTGAAGGCGGTCAGCTTGTTGGGGTCGAGGTCTATCTGATACTGCCGGACGAAGCCCCCGATCGAGGCGACCTCGGCCACGCCGGGCACCGCGTTCAATTGATAGCGCACGAACCAGTCCTGGATCGCCCGCAGCGTTCCCAGATCCTGACCCTGGCCTTCCAGGGTGTACCAGAAGATCTGCCCCACGGCGGACGCGTCGGGTCCGAGGATCGGCGTCACTCCCTTGGGCAGAAGCGATGCGATCAGATTCATTCGCTCCAGGATCCGTGTTCTCGCGAAGTACAGATCGGTCCCGTCCTGGAAAATGACGTTGATCATCGAGAACCCGAACGCGGACGAAGAGCGGACCGCCTTGATGCCGGCGAGCCCTTGAAGGTTGACCACCATGGGGTATGTCACCTGGTCCTCGACCTCCTGAGGCGAACGCCCAGGCCAGTCCGCGAAGACGATGATCTGAGTCTCGGAGATGTCCGGGATCGCGTCGATCGGATTCGTTCGAACGGTGTAGATCCCCACGGCGACGAGCAGGATCGCCAATCCGAGAATCAGGAATCGGTTCTTCAGTGAAAAGTCGATCAGTCTCGAAATCATCGCGGGCTCCCCGGAGGCGGCTGCGCTTTGACGTCCTTCGCGCCACTCCACTGCACCGAAGCCCCCCCGGAGAGCTGCGCCTGAGAGTCCAGAAAGAAATTTGCGGAAGAGACGACCCTTTCACCTTCAGACAACCCCTCGAGGATCTCGACCCGGTCTTTCGCGGTAGACCCGACTTTCACGTCGCGGGCAGAAAAGGTCCCCGGGGCCGTCTCGACATAGGCGACCTGCCGCGCGCCGGTATCGATGACGGCGCTCCGGGGCACCGACACCCGCCGGCCGAGCGGGATCTGGAGCGTTGCGTCGGCGAACATCCCCGGCTTCAATTCGCCGCCCGAGTTCGGAAGCACGATGCGGACGCGCGCCGTGCGGGTCTGTGGATCGAGCACGGGCTCGATGAATGTGGTGCGGCCGGCGAACGACCGGCCTGGATACGCTTTCACCGTCGCGACGGCTGGCTGGCCGACGCGAAGGCTCGCCAGGTCGGACTCGTACGCTTGCGCGACGAGCCAGACCTCGGACAGGTCGGCGATCAGGTACAGGTCCGTGCCTTCCTGCACGTACTGCCCCGCGAGGACGTTCTTTTGCAGAACGGTGCCTGAAACCGGTGATGGAAAAGAAACCGCCAGATCCGGATGGCGCGTCTTTTCGAGCTCGCGGATCTGGCTCGCTGTGATTCCCCAGAGTCGCATCCGGTCGCGAGCCGCGGAGACGAGCGATTCCGCGCCTCCCGAGAGTTCCGAGCCCCCCCCGGCCAGCCGCTGACGGTTTTCGAGCGCCAGCAGATACTCGCGCTGCGTTGCGACCAGCTCGGGGCTGTAGAGGTCGTAGAGGGGAGCGCCCCGACGGACGGCTTCGCCCGTGTAATTCGCAAAGAGCCGTTCGACCCGCCCCGGGACTCGGGCGGCCACGTGAACGAGCTTCGTTTCGTCCGCCTGGATGGCTCCGACGGCGCGGATCTCGTGCAGGAGCTCCCCGCTCATGACGGGCACGGTGGCAATCCCCGCGGCGCGGATCGCATCCGGTCCGAGCGTGACGCTCCCTCCCGACGGTGCCGCAGCCGCGGTTGCGCCGGGAGCCTCTGCCTCGTCGGCATACTTCGGGAGGAGTTGCATGTCCATGAAGGGAGACTTGCCCGGCTTGTCAAAATGGGACCCGGGGGCCATCGGGTCGTACCAGTAGAGGACCTTGCGGCTGGCGGACGCCGGACCCGGAGCCGCGCCAGGCGACGCCGCACCCGCCGGTGGCGCGCCCGCCACGGCCGGAGCGACCTCATCTGCGTAAACAGGGGACAGCGGCATCCCGCAGTCGGGTGCGGTCCCGGGCTTGTCGGACTTGTACTTCGGGTGCATCGTGTCGATGTAATAGAGGATTCGGCGTCCCGATGCGTCGCGGGACCCGGCGTTCTTCCGGCAACCGATTCCGATTGAGGCCCCGAGAACGACACCGAGTACTACAAGAAGGAGCGTTTTACTCCTCGACATGGAAGTCTCCTTTGTCGGGCGTTCCCGCGATCAACGCAAGCCCCGACGCCTTCTGAACCGCGGCGATGGAGCGCCCGATCCCGGCGGATCGGGCGGCGGCCTCGCTCTGATAGTTGCTCAAATCGATCGCCGCTCGGGCGAAGGTCAGGAAGTCCACCTGGCCCACGGCGTAAGCTTCTCGAGCGGCGCGAACGTTGATCTCGGCCTGCGGAAGAATCGCTTTCTGGTAGAGCGCCGCCTGCTCCCGATTTTTCTCGAGATCGGCCAATGCGGTTGCGACTTCCTGGCGCAGCGTATTGCGAGCCGCTTCGAGGTTGGCTCGCGCGGCGGAGGTCAATGCCTCTGTCTCGGCTCTCCTCTCGTCGAGCCTCCGTGGATGGACGAAGGGCAGGTTGAAGGAGAGACTGCCTCCGACGAGATCTTCGAATCTGCGCCGGTGCGCGTAGTAGCCGGTCGCCGTCAGGTCCGGCCGTCGCTCGAGCGCGGCGAGCTTCGCTTCGTCCTCGGCCCGGCGCAGGTCAGCGGTCGCGGCCGCGACGGCCGGGCTTCTCTCCAGGGCTTCCCGGAGAAGCTCATCGGCACCACGTTTGTCTGGAACCGGATCGACCGGCCCGATCGGAGCCACCGCGTCCCCCGGCGCGAAACCCTGAAGAGCGTTGAACCGGACCGCCTGCGTCTTCCGTTCCGCCTGCAGAGAGATCACACGTTCATCGAGAGCGGTGGTCTCGAGATTCGCCCGAAGGACGTCAGCCTGCGCGCCTTTTCCGACCCGGTACCGCTCGGTCGCGGATTGAGCGGCTTGCTTGAGTCGCTCCCGAGTCTCGCCCAGGATCTCGATGCGGCGGTCGATGTCCGCAAGCTGGAAGAAGGCGTCGGCCACCTCCGCCGCGAGGCGCACCGCGTCGCGCCCGTACAGAGCGGCCGCGCCCGCGAGCTGCGCCTCCGCGACGCGTTTTTGAAGCGCGCGCTTGCCCGGCGCCGGAAAACGCTGGCGGCCGCTGACCATCTCCATCGTGAAATCGTCGCGCGAAAGAGAGAAGTCGGAAGGGGGAATGTCCTTGATCCCGATCTCGACCTCCGGGTCCGGCAACACGTCGGCCTGCGGCACGCGGTGCCGCGCCGCCGCGATCCGCGCTTCCATTGAAGCGAGATCCGGATTTTGAGAGATCGCGCGATGAATCGCCGCCGCGAGCCTCGGTTTCCAGCCGGCGCTCGCAGGCTCAGACATTTGACCATGAGCGGCGATAACGGGCGCGAAGGCGTAAATTGCCATCGCAAAGTGATGCAGACGCATAGAACGCTCCAATCCTCGTAATGCCGGCAGGCGC
>JBBQDF010000280.1:0-4486 GCA_038319475.1 Thermoanaerobaculia bacterium | reverse complement strand
CCGTCTATGACCCCGCTCTCTCACCGCGCGTCTTCAAGGAGATCTCGATCGAGAAAGGGGACCTCGAGCGGGGATTCGGGCGCGCGGACGTCGTCGTCGAGGGCGAGTATCGGACGGGCCACCAGGAGCAGCTCTACATCGAATGCAACGGAGTGATTGCCGTTCCCGAAAACGGCGGGATGACCGTCTACGGTTCGCTTCAGTGCCCCTATTACGTCCACAAGGCGCTCGTCGTGCTCCTCGGCCTCCCGCCGGAGAAGGTGCGGGTCGTCCAGACGGAGACGGGCGGCGGCTTCGGCGGGAAAGAGGAGTACCCGTCGATGCTCGCCGGCCACGCGGCGATTCTCGCGCGGAAGGCGAACCGGCCCGTGAAGATGATCTACGACCGCGTGGAGGACATGCTCGCGACGACCAAGCGCCATCCTTCGATCGTCCGGCATCGGACGGGTGTCACGCGGGACGGCCGGATCGTCGCGATGGACATCGACGTGCTGATGGACGGCGGCGCGTACCTGACCCTCTCGCCCGTGGTGCTCTCCCGCGGCGTCCTCCACGCCACCGGGCCGTACCGATGCGACGACGTCCGCGTGCACGGCCGCGTCACGATGACGAACACTCCGCCGAACGGGGCGTTTCGGGGGTTTGGCGCGCCCCAGACGCTGTTTGCCGCGGAAGTCCACATGGAGCGCATCGCCGAAACCCTGGGCCTCGACTCCGTGCGACTTCGCGAAGCGAACCTCTTTCGACCCGGTGACACGACGGCGACCGGACAGGTCCTCGGCGACGACTGCAGCGCCGCGCTGGTGCTCCGGGAAGCCGTGACGCGCACGAACTTCGACGCGCGCCGGCGGGAGCTTTCGGGAACAGACTCGGGGATCGGGCTCTCGCTCTTCTTTCACGGGTCGGGGTTCACGGGAGGCGGAGAGGTTCGTCTCGCCTCCCGCGCTTCGCTGGCGCTGACGCCGACCGGCGCCCGCATCCTCGTGGGATCGACCGAGATCGGTCAGGGGACCCGCACGATCCACGCGCAGATCGTCGCCGACGCGCTCGGGATTCCCTACGACGACGTGGAGGTCGCCGATGCGGACACAGCGTGCGTCCCGGACAGCGGCCCGACGGTCGCCTCCCGTACCTGCATGGTGGTCGGAAAGATCCTGGAGAACTGCGCCATCGAGATGAAGGCCCGGCTCGGTCCCCTGACCCCGGCGGAGTATCTGAAGGCGCACGGACCTCTCGTCGTGACCCGCGAGTACGAAAAGCCGGAAGAGCTCCAGTGGAGCGACGAGACCTACCGCGGCGACGCGTATGGCGCTTACGGTTGGGGGTGCAACGTCGCGGAGGTCGAGCGCGACCCCGAGACGTACGAGATCCGGCCCGTCCGCGTAACCTCCGTCTGCGAGATCGGAAAAGCCATTCATCCGACGCTCGCCGCCGGGCAGATCGAAGGCGGCACCGCGCAGGGGATAGGGTTCGCGATTCTGGAGGAGGTGGTCTTCCGCGGCGGCGGCATGGCCAACGCTCAGATGACGAACTACGTGGTTCCCACGACGCTCGACACGCCTCCGATCGACGTGGTGATCCTGGAGAGCCCGTACCCGCACGGGCCGCACGGCGCCAAGGGCATAGGCGAAATGCCCATCGACGGCCCCGCCCCGGCCATCGTGAACGCGATCCGGCACATGGGCCTGGATCTCCGGCAGATCCCCGCCACGCCCGAACGCATCATGGAGGCCTCCTGCGTTTCTCGCTGAACGGGCGCGAGACCGAGCTCGCGGTCCATCCGATGAAGCGCCTGCTCGACGTGCTGCGCGAGGATTTCGGGTTGACGGGGACGAAGGAGGGGTGCGGCGAAGGCGAGTGCGGCGCCTGCACCGTTTTGATCGGCGGAGAGGCGGTCAACTCGTGCCTGGTCCCGTTCGCTCAGGTCCGCGGCTGCGCCGTCACAACGATCGAAGGTTTGACCGGCGCCGCGGCGCTCCAGGACGCCTTCATCCGTGAAGGCGGCGCCCAGTGCGGGATCTGCACCCCGGGGATGATCCTGGCGGCCGCCGTGCTGCCGGAAGGCGCGGACCTCGAGCAGATCCGGCGGGGCCTCGCGGGAAACATCTGCCGCTGCACCGGCTACGAGGGGATCTACCGGTCCATCCGCTCGGCGGGCGCTTCTCTCGACGAGAGGGACTGATTCGTGCGGACGGCCATCTCCTCGCTTTCGCTCCTCGAACCGGAGTCTCTCCCCGAGGCGCTCTCGATGCTCCGCGACGCCCCGGGCTCGACTCCGCTGGCCGGCGGCACCGACGTCTACGTCGCGCTGAACTTCGGAACGCTCCGCGACACGCGCTTCGTGGACATCTCACGCATCTCGTCTCTGCGGGAGATCCGCGTACGGGGGGACGTCCTCTCGATCGGCGCCCTCTCGACCTACACCGACATCCTGCGATCTCCTTTAGTCGCGCAGCGCCTCCCGATTCTCGGCGCGGCCGCGCGCGAGATCGGAGGCGTGCAGATACAGAACCGGGGAACGCTCGGAGGGAATGTCGCGAACGGGTCTCCCGCGGGGGACGCGCTTCCCGTTCTGGCCGCCGCGGACGCGGTAGTCGTCCTCGAGAGCGCGGCCGCGACGCGGCGCGTGCCCTTCGACCGGTTCTACACGGGGTATCGCCAATCGGTCCGCCGGGACGACGAGCTGATCGTCGCGATCGAGATCCCTCCCGTCCACGGCCGCCAATGGTTTCGAAAGGTCGGCACCCGCGCGGCGCAGGCGATCTCCAAAGTCGTGATGGCCGCCATCCGCTCGTCGCCGCCCCGGATCGCGCTCGGCTCGGTGGCTCCCACAGTGGTCCGGCTGCCGCTCACCGAGGCGTCCCTCGCCGCGGGGTCGATCGAGGAGGCCCTGCGCGCTCTCGCGGGCGAAATCCGCCCGATCGACGACCTGCGCTCGACGGCCGCGTACCGGCGGCGCGTCGCCCAGAATCTGCTCGCGCAGTTCTGGCGGGAGACCGCTTGACCCGCGGCGTGACCGTCCCGCCGGCGACGACGGACGCGCTCGCCGGGCGCCTCCGTCAGGCGAACACGGCGATCGCCGCCGGATACCCCGGAGAAACACCGCGGCGCCAGCCCGTGCACACGGTCTACGGAGGCGCGCAGATCTTCCGCTCCGACACGGCCTCGAAGTTGGGCGAGCTCGCGATCCGCTCGCTCACCGAGTACGCGCCGTCTTCGGACGTGCTCCGGAGCGTCCTCGGGCTTCCGGAGGAACTGGCGCCCCTGATCACCCGCCGGATCCTGGAGAAGCTCGGGAGGGAGCCCGTCGAGGATTACCGCATCGACTTCGAAGACGGGTACGGCAACCGGCCCGACGCGGAGGAAGACGGCCACGCGGCTTCGGCGGCGCGGGAGGTCGCGACCGGGATGGCGGCGGGAACGCTTCCCTCCTCGATCGGGATCCGCATCAAGCCGTTCACCGAAGAGCTGCGGGCGAGGTCTTTCCGGACGCTCGATCTGTTCGTCACGGCGCTGATCCGCGACGCCGGACGGCTGCCGCAGAATTTCGTCGTGACGCTGGCGAAAGTTACGACCCCCGAGCAGGTCGCCGTGCTCGCGGATCTCCTCGCGGCGCTCGAGCACGGATTGGACCTGCCAGCGCGCGCCCTCGCGCTCGAGATCATGGTCGAGACTCCCCAGTCGATCGTCGGCGCGGCGGGAAAGATCTCCATCGCGGGGCTCGTCGCCGCCGCGGACGGCCGCTGCCTGGCCGCGCACTTCGGGACGTATGACTACACGGCGTCCCTGAACATCACCGCCGCGCACCAGCACATGCTCCATCCCGCGTGCGACTTCGCGCGGCAGGCGATGCAGGTGGCGCTGGCCGGGACGGGCGTCTGGATCTCCGACGGAGCGACGAACGTCCTGCCGGTGCCGCCCAATCGCGGCGAAGACCGGACGCTCACGAGACGCGAGATCTCGGAGAACCGGGCGGCGGTCCACGCCGCCTGGAAGCTCCACTACGACCACGTCCGGCACTCGCTCGCGAACGCCTTTTATCAGGGTTGGGACCTGCACGCCGCGCAGCTGCCCACCCGGTACGCGGCGCTCTACGCGTTCTTTCTCGAGGGCCTCGACGCCGCGTCGGCGCGTCTCACGAACTTCGTCGAGAAAGCCGGCCAGGCCACGCTCGTCGGGGACGTTTTCGACGACGCCGCGACGGGACAGGGGCTCCTGAACTACTTTCTGCGCGCGGCGGCCTGTGGCGCCATCACGGAAGAAGAGGCAGTGCGCAAGAGCGGTCTGACGGTCGAAGAACTCCGCAGCCGATCGTTCGTCGGGATCCTCAGGAGCCGCCGGCGCTGAAAACGCGGTCTTTCGCCGCGACAGCGAGTCGGCGGCGGGGTTCCCTCGAACGTCCGCTAGTCCGCTAGTCCGCTACGAATCAGATCGAAAATGTTGCTCCGCGATCAGCGGCGGAGCGTCGCCTCGATGAGCCCGTACG
>JBBQDF010000279.1:0-4493 GCA_038319475.1 Thermoanaerobaculia bacterium | reverse complement strand
GACTGAGACCTCCCCCTTCTCCTCGGCTCCCTCCCCCGTGGTGGCGTGTTCGTACTCGATCTCCGAGTTGAAAAGAAAGCGGTCGTCGAACTTGTAACCGAAGTAGAAGACGGCACGAAGCAGGTCGACCCGATCGGAGAGCGCCGAAGGTTGTCCGTCCTGCCGCCGCCGCGCGAAGTTTTGGTAGAGCGCTTCGCCGTATCCGCCAATCGAGACGCCGTGATCCGAGCGATAGACGCGGGACGCCGCCGGGCCGAGGCCCGGAACGGGTTCCGAAACCGCCGCCGCCGCATTTTTTTCGGGGACTCCAGAGCGCAGAGTCTCGATCTCGCGAGTCAGTGCGTCGATCTGCGTCCGCAGCTCTTCGAGGGCGCGGCGGGTCTCGTCGTTCGCGGCGCGAGACAGGGCGTCGACCCTGTTCTGGAGCTCCTCGATTTTCGCTTCGAGCTCCCGCGCTTTCTGGTCTGAGAGGGACTGCGCCTCCGAGCCCCCGGGAGAAGCGAGGCAGAGAGCGAATCCGAAGAGCCAGGCGAAGCGCTTCACTCGATTCTCCTCTTCACGACTCCGGCGGATTTCGGCTCCGTCCAGGAGGGCAGGCCTTCCCAGGAGTCGCTGGTAAATCGGCGCCCTGCGGCGTCGACAAAGAGAGCGGGAATCTGCCGCGCGTTGGCGAAGGCGATCCCCGCCGCCGGCCCCATCACGAAGAGCGCGGTCGAAAGCGCGTCGGCTCGAATCCCGGTCGCGGCGAACGCGGTGGCAGAGCCATGGAACGTGGCCGCGCGCCCGGTCCGCGGATCGATGAGGTGACCGGGCTGCTCGGCATCTCCGGAAGTCGAAAGCGACCCGTCCGGAATGACAACGTGCGCAACCAGCCTCCGCGAGTCATCCGGAAACGCGACTGCGGCGCGCCCGAACGCGGCCGCGCGGCCCGAAAGGGCGAGCGACCCCGACACGAGGATCTGTCCGCCGAAGTTCAAGCGGGCGCTTTCGACCCCCGCCGCCCGGAGAGCCGCGGCCGCCGCGTCGAGCGCCTCTCCCTTTCCAAAGCCGCCGGAATCGATCGACATCCCGGGCGAGTCGAAGGTGAGTGCTGCCGCCGAGGCAGACCCCGCCGCCGCCGTGGACCGACCGACGCGGGCGCGCCGGTACCCGATCTCGCGGAGAAGCGCCGGCAGGTCCGAGTCGCCGGGCGCTTCCGAGTTCCCGGAAAGCCGCGCCAGCGTGATCGGTCCCACCGTCGGGTCAAACGCCCCGCCGGTCTCGTCCGCCAGCGCGAGCGCAACCGACAGGCTGCGGGCGGTCGCTTCGGTGAGCGTAAAGGCACGGCGGCCCGCCGCGCGATTCGCTCGGGAGAGCTCCGATTCCGGCCGCCAGTTCGAGAGGCGCCCTTCGACGCCGCCGACCGCGGCGAACGCGCTCTCGACGGCCGCGTGGATGGCGGAGCTTTCCGGACCACCTGCCGCGTCGATCTCGAGGACCGTGCCCATCCGGTACTGGGCACGGCGGACCCGATCGAACGCCCCGGTCGGGCGCGGGTCCCGCCGCTCGATGCCCGTCGCCTCTCTGCCGGACAACGCGGCGAGCGGAACCGCAGTAAGACAGAGACTCAGTCTCAACAGGCCTTCGGTGACCGACCGAAGCGCCGACTTGTTCACGTCAGGCCGTCGGAAGGATTCGCAGCCGCCCGGGGACCGCGGCCGCCGCGGCGCTCGCTTCGCGCGAGGTCACTCGCGGACGGCACTGCCGGCAGATTCCGCGCAGCTGGTGGCTGTGGGAGATCGCGAGAAATCCGTACTTCTCACAGACCTCGTCCTGCAGGTTTTCGATTGCGGGCTCGAAAAACTCGATGACGCGGCCACACTCGTTGCAGATCAGGTGGTCGTGGTGCTCCCCGGCGCGGAGGCGTTCGTACCGGTACCCGGACTCCCCGATCCGGACGCGCCCGACGATGCCGGAATCGACCAACAGGTCGAGTGTCCGGTAGATCGTGGCGCGCGAGATCTTCTTGTGCTTGGTGCGCAGCCGGACGAGAAGCTCGTCCGCCTCGAAATGTTCGTGCCGGGCGAAGAGCTCGTCGAAGAGCGCCTGGCGCTCCGCGGTCAGCTTCAAACCCCGCTTCTCGAGGTACTTCCGGAAGATGCTCAACTCACGATGCGGCTTCATTCCTCTCCCTGCGCGGCAACATGCGATTGCGACTCAGTCTCAACTCGCGTATTCTTCCGCTCCCGGGCGGGGGTTGTCAAGCCGGGCAGGAGCACAGGGCCATGTGGCAGGGATTCACGATCGCGCTGCGAGAGGGCATCGAGGCGTTTCTCATCGTCGCCCTCATCCTCTCCTATCTGAAGCGCACCGGCCGGATTGCGCTCGCGCGGGCGGTGTACGCCGGAACGGCCGTGTCGGTGGTCACCTGCTTCGGCGCGGGGCTTCTGTTTTCGAAAGCGGCCAACCAGTCTCTGTGGGAGGGAATCCTCGCGCTCGTGGCGGCCGCTCTCGTCGGGAGCCTTCTCGTCTATATGAAGCGGGTGTCGTCGCGATTGAAGGCCGACATCGAGTCGCGGATTTCCGCCAGAACTGCCGGCGCGACGGACCGCGGCGCGTTCTGGGGCGTCTTCGCTTTCACGCTCATGATGATCACGCGCGAGGGAATGGAGACCGCCCTTCTGATCTCGACGGCGCTCTTTCAGCTGAAGTCCTCCACCGTCCTGATCGGGCTCTCTCTCGGGGTGATCGCCGCCGCGGCAATCGCTTTCGCCTGGGCGCGCCTCGGCCGCGGCGTCGACATCCGCGGGCTGCTGAACGTCTCCTCCGTTTTTCTCCTGATCTTTCTGGTCCAGCTCCTCCTCTACGGCGTGCACGAGCTGTCGGAGGCACGCATCCTTCCGGCTTCTCAGGCGGTGCACGACGCGACCGAGATCCTGGGCCCGGACGGGATCATCGGCCACGTGCTCGCGTACGCTCTCGCGATCGTGCCGACCGTCTGGCTCGCCAGTCTCTGGGTCCGCCGTCGCGCCGCGCAGGTGGCGGACGGGAAAGCGGCCTGACGAAAAGGGTTGAGGGTCGAGCGGATCCTGTTCGCGAACCGGTTCATTCCGGCTCTTCTGACAAGCGGCCTTTTTCAGCGCCCGTTCGCACTTTTCCCAAGCCGGCGGGCGCCGCTCTACAGCTCGTTGACCGCCCGCGCCGAGAACGACAGCGCCGGAAACGCCCGCCTCAAGTAGTTCGTCACGTCCGCCACCAGCCGGTTCTCGCCATTCTTCCAGCCCGGGTCGCGAAATTTGTATTCGTCTCCACCGTCGGTGACGAAACCGACTTCGAGGCAGAGGTTCTGACTCGGACGCTCGACGCAGGTCGTGAAAATCTCCCGGATGTTCCTGGCGGACACCGAGAAGTTCTGGTTGTCGTCCGCGCTCCCCTTCCAGGAGATCGTCGCTTCGTCGACGACGAGCCGCCCGAGGCTCTTCGTGGAGGTCCCCGCGCCGAGGACTTTGCCGACGCGGGCCAGTCCGGAAAATTCCGCGCGGCTGGCGGGGGCCCCGGGAGGGACGGGAGCGGGCCGCCGCCCGGAGCGCAGCATCGCCTCGATCACGGCTCCCGAAACCCCGGCCGAGCGCAGCTCCAGGATCTGCGCCGTGTTCATGGAGTAATTCACGTTCTCCGCTCTCACCCTGTCCAGGATGAACTCTTCCGAGCGGCCGGCCTGCTTGAGCTTCAGCACCTCCCGATAGGGCCTCTCCGAAGCAGGCCCCGCGGCGGCATCTGGCGGCTGAGCTGGAAGGGCGGCGGCGGGCGGGGGTGCCGCCTCCCGGGAGGCCGAGGGAACGACGGTCGGTGACGGGGCGGGAGGTGGGGTCGTGGGCGGCACGATGTTCGGGTTCGGGCTCGCCACCCCCGTTCCCGGATTGGACGGGCCCGGCGGCGCGGGAGCCCCTCCGGTGCTGCGGCAGGCAGACGCCGCCACCACCGCGGCGATGCAAAGAACCTGAAAACGCGTTCGCATGAGAAGTTCCCCCTCAAAGTTCCGCGTGGATGCCCTATTGGATCAGATTCCCGCCGGCACGAGAACCGGGCATCCAATCCGCGCCCCGGGCCCGGAACCTTCTACAATGGCCAGAGGACGAGGAGGTCACATGAAGTGGACCGGACTGTATCTGCTGGGTTATGCGCTCCTGATCGTGGGCGCTTTGATGGCGCTCTGGAAGACCGGCGTTCTCGCCTCGATCGGGACGTTCTGGGTCGGCGTCGGGCTCGTGGTCGCCGTCGGAGTCGGGATCATGATCGCCGTCAGCAACAGCGGCCAGAAGGAAAACATCACGATCGACCGCGACCGCTGATCCGCCAACCCTCCCCGACAATCTCACCCTTCCGCGCCGGAGCGAGCGTCCCGCGCCCGGGCGCCGGTTCTTTCGTCCTTTGGGCGGGACACCCGCGCGACACCGCAGTGGCGAATACGCTCGCCGCGGGAGGAGTCTCCCGACCAGAGGGAGGGAGGAGCC
>JBBQDF010000278.1:0-4503 GCA_038319475.1 Thermoanaerobaculia bacterium | reverse complement strand
CCGCCTTCAGGCTGCGGCATCACCCTGATGCAGGCGATGGGATTGAATCCTGGCAGCGCCACGGACCAGACGCTGGCCGGTCGCACGGTCTCTTTTCTCCGCGGAGGCGTGTCGGCCACAGGCAGCCGGGACGAGATCCTGAACCTGGTGAAACCGGCCACGGTTCCTGTCATCGGGCCGGGCGCGGGCCAGGCCCAGCGCTACTCCTATGTGTACCAGGACGACGCGCCGCCCCCGGTGCCTCCGGGACAGTTCCGGCCGGACGGCAACGTGCCTCCCGTCGGATATGCCCACAAGCTCGGCGACATTTTCCACTCGGAGCCCGCCGTGCTCGATCCTCCGAGGTTCTTTCAGTATCTCTCCGCGAATCTGACGCCGATTCCGGGCCGGTCCTACAGCGCCTTCGCGAATCTTCATTCCAAGAGACGGCGCGTCTCCTTCGTCGGCTCGAACGACGGCTTCCTGCACGCCTTCGACTCGGGTGTCTGGAACCGCGACGCCAGTATCGGCGCGTCTTATGACCTCGGAACAGGCCAGGAGATCTTCGCCTACGGGCCCAAGGCGGTCATGCGAGCCGAGCCGCAACTGCTGAAATTCCCGCCGAGACCTTTCTACATGGTGGATGGAAGCGTCTCTTTTGCGGACGTCTTCATCGATCCAGTCCACAACGGCACACCCACCCCGGCCGACCGGATCTGGAGAACCGTTCTCGCCGGCACGCTGCGGCAGGGTGGCCGCTACATCTACGGCCTCGACGTCACACAGCCCGACCAGGTCGACGCGGTCACGTTTGTCAAGACCAGCTCGCCCGAAAAAGCGCCCGACTGTCTCGAGGGCGGCGGCGGAGTCTGCACGAACAAGTATCCCAGCATTCTCTGGGAGACGACGGACGACTGCGTGTTGAGCCCGACCACGTGCCTGGGAGTGCCGGCGATCGGCCAGACATGGTCGAAGCCCGTGATGGGGCGCATCAAAGTGATCAACGGGGCAGCGTACGAGGACCGCTTCGTCGCGATCTTCGGCGGCGGATTCGACACCGTGTTCAATGCGGGAGATCCCATCGCGGCGGCGAGCACGGTCAAGGGACGGGCGATCTACGTCGTCGACGTCGAGACGGGCAAGGTCATCTACAAAGCGAGCCGGGGCAAGGACAGCGGAGTCGGTCCCCTGGTCGAGATGGCGCCGATGCCGGCGGCCCCGGGCGTGGCCGACTACAACGACGACGGCTACCTGGACATCGCTTACTTCGGCGACGAGAACGGCCGCATGTGGCGTCTCGACCTGACCGCGGACATCACCTCGGTGGCAAGTCCCAAGCCGGGAGAGCTCATTGCGGGGGGGATGATTGGCGGGTGGACGCCGTTCATGCTCTACGACGCCTCCACGCTGACGACGCAAACGAACCAGCCCATTTTTCTGGAACCCTCGATCGTTTTCGTGGGAGGTGGCCAGCGTCCGACGCTGGGTGTTGCCTTCGGCACGGGCGACCGCGCCAACGTGCTCCGGGTCCCCAATCCGTCAGTCAACCGCTTCTTCTTCGTCCTCGACAAGGGCGCGATGACGACCCTCCACGAGGCGGATCTGCGCAACGTCACGCCGAGCGGAGGCATCACGCCGGTCGGGGTCGGACCCGGGCCGATCGACACGGCGACTTACAAGGGACTCTTCCTGGACTTTGCGACTCAGAACGAAAAGACGACGTCGACGGTCTTCTCGACCCAGGGCAATCTGACGCTCATCACGTTCACCCCTGAGTCGAGCAATCCGTGCGCGACGGAGGGCGCTTCCTTCCGGTACCGCTTCTTCTTCCTGAACGGGACCGGCGGGTACAACGTGGGCTCGCCGACGGGGACTTTCGGCGACTACCGCGAGAGCCTGGGCTCGGGCCTCTCGTCGGGAACCCAGTCGACGACCCCGGACGGGGATACAATCGACATGGTCCTGGGCGCCGGCGGCACGCTGCGTCAGGATGTCGTGCGCGGAACGATTCGCACCATCAACCAGAACTGGAAGGAACAATGAGGAAAACGCGGGGGCTTCTGGCCGCGGTTCTCTTCGCTTGCGCCGCTCTGACTCTCGCGGCGGACGTCGTCATCCTTCAGGGCGGCAGCCGCATCGAGCTTCAGTCGCCTGTCGTTGCGCGGGGAAACACGGCGCTTCTCACGCGCGCCGACGGCACGCTTCTCTCCGTCCCGATTTCTGAGATCGACTGGAAGGCCACCAGCGCCGCGAGGGCCAGCGGCCCGGTGGTCACGAGGCCCGCCATCACGCTTTCCCCCTCCGCTCCGGGCGATGCCGTGCGGAGCGGTCGGCAGGAGAAGGCCCGCGTCCGCCTGACCGACGCGGATGTCGGGCATGCGGAGGCCGCGTCCGCTCCGCCCGAGAAAGTCGAAACACGCGCCGGAGCCGGCCGCGTCGAGATCGGCGAGTACACCCAGCAGAAATCCGGAAACAACCTCGTGGTCGCGGGCTCCCTCCGCAACCCCGGCACGACACCCGTGACCAATACGCATCTGACCGTCTCCGCCATCGATGAAGCGGGCAACGCGGTCTCCACTGGCAGCGCGACGCTCGCGACGGGCACCATCGAAGGCGGACGCTCCGTCAACTTCGCGGCCACGCTTCCGATCGGGGAGCGTACGATCAACCAGGTCCGCTTCTCTCCGATGTGGCAGACGCCTCCGCCTCCCCCGTCCCCGCCGGCCGCGACTGCGACGGGCTCCCCGGCTGGGGGAGCGACCGCTTCCGCCGCCGGAGCTCCCTCGGGGAAAACCCCGGCGGCCGCGGCGGTGCCTTACGGTCAGGGAACGCTGTATGCGGCCCCCGCTCCCTCGGCGCCTTCGGTGGCCCCGGCGGATGGAAAAACGGGATACATCCCCGGCGCTGCGAGCCCCGAGAACCAGCCCAAGCCGCCCCAGTAGGAACGCGGGCTCGGCCGCCGAAGCCGCCCACGGGCGGCTTTTTTGTTACCCTTCGAACACCCGTTCATGCCCAATATCCTGGTCGTCGAAGACAAGAGCTCGCTTCGGGCGATGCTGGAGGAAATGCTCCAGGCCGAGGGCTGGACGGTGGCCGGCGTGGGCACCGGCGAAGCGGCGGGCGACCGGCTTCGCGCGGGCGAGAAGTTCGACGTCGTGCTGACGGATTGGCGCCTGCCCGGGGCAGACGGGCTCTCGGTGCTCGACGCGGCGCGGAGCGTCGACCCGACGCTGCCTGTCATCGTGATGACGGCGTTTGGCTCGATAGAGACCGCGGTCGACGCGATGAAACGGGGGGCGGAGGAGTTCATTACGAAGCCCGTCGATCCGGACCTTCTGCGGCTTCTCGTTGCGCGATCGATCGAGCGGCGCGCTGGCCGGAGAGAATCCCTCCTGTTCGCGGAAACGCAATCGGGGTTGATGCCCCCCATCGTCGGCGAGTCGGCGGCGCTGCGCAGCGTGCGAGAGGAGACGGCCCGCGTGGCCGTCACCGACGCGACCGTGCTGCTCGAAGGGGAAAGCGGCACCGGAAAGGAGCTCTTCGCCCGCGCGATTCACGCGCTGTCCTCCCGCGCCCGGCGCGCCTTCGTCGCTATCAATTGCGCGGCGATTCCCGATACGCTGCTCCAGAGCGAGCTGTTCGGCCACGAGAAGGGGTCGTTCACCGGAGCGGCCTCCCGCCGGCTGGGAAAGTTCGAGCTCGCTGACGGGGGCACGGTTTTCCTGGACGAGATCGGCGAGCTCACTCCCGCCACGCAGGCCAAGCTCCTGCGCGTTCTGCAGGAGCGCTCGTTTCACCGCGTGGGCGGCACCGTCGCCATCCAGGTCGACGTGCGGATCATCGCCGCGTCCAACCGGCCGCTCGATCGGCTGGTGGCTACGGGCCTCTTCCGTGAAGACCTCTTCTACCGCGTTCGCGTCTTCCCGATCCGGATTCCGCCCCTGCGCGACCGCCCGGAGGACATCGACCCGCTGGTCGACTGGTTCCTGGCCGCGCTGCCCAGAGAGCTGAAGAAAAAGCCGCTCCGCCTCGAAGCCGCCGCGCGAGACCGGCTGCGGGCGTATCCCTGGCCGGGCAACGTGCGGGAGCTACGCAACTGCCTCGAGCGCGCCATGATCCTCGCGGAAGGCTCTGTGATGGAGGAGCGTCATCTGCGGCTGATGCCGGAGCTGGCCCCGACACCCGCGCCCGCGCGCGAGGAGACTCTCGAAGAGGTCCGCGAGCGCGGCGCGAAGGGGGCGGAGCGTTCCTGGCTGGCGCGCGCCCTCGACAAGGCAAAGGGCGACCGCACCGCCGCGGCCGAGTCTCTCGGCCTCTCAGCGCGCCGTTTCGAGGCCAAGCTTCGCGAGCACGCGCTGGATCAATGAGCCAGCGGCTTTCCCGCTGAGCTTAGCGACGGGTGACCCCCTCACCCCAACCCTCTCCCTGTATGGACCGGGGACATAGTGGACGGGTGTTCGGAGACATGGTGGACGGATATCAAGACTGTAGTTGAGGGTGTGAGAGATCGATTCTGGCGATGAT
>JBBQDF010000277.1:0-4503 GCA_038319475.1 Thermoanaerobaculia bacterium | reverse complement strand
GGCCGCCGCCGGGTCGAGTCCGTCGTCGACGAGCGCGTCGATCAGGGGGTCGAGGACGTCGTAGGGCGGAAGGGAGTCGGTGTCCTTCTGGTCCGGGCGCAGCTCGGCCGACGGTTCCTTGTCGATCGATGCCTGCGGGATCCGGACGCTGTCGCGGTTGAAATCCCGCGCGAGCTCGTACACCAGCGTCTTCGGGACGTCCGACAGGAGCGCGTAGCCTCCAGCCATGTCCCCGTACAGCGTGCAGTAGCCGACGGCGAGCTCCGACTTGTTCCCCGTCGAGAGGACGAGGTGTCCGGACCGGTTCGAGAGCGCCATCAACAGAGCCCCCCGGATCCGCGCCTGCAGGTTCTCCTCGGCTTCCCCTCCGCCTCTCTTACCGAAAACCGGCGCGAGTGTCTCGCGGTAGGTAGCGAAGACGGAATCTATCGGGACTTCGATGAGCTCGATTCCCAGAGTCTCCGCGAGCGCGCGCGCGTCGCGCAGACTCCCCCTGGAGGAGTAGGGGCCGGGCATCGCAACCCCCTTCACGTTCGCCGCGCCGAGCGCTTCGACTGCGAGCGCGGCGGTGACGGCGGAGTCGATACCGCCCGACAGGCCGAGGACCGCGGTCGAGAAACCGCACTTCGACGCGTAGTCGGACAGCGCCAGGACCAGGGCCCTCCGGAGCATGGCGACCGGCTTTTCCCGCGCCGGGAGCGGCCCGCGTCCGTCGGGCAGGTCGACCGTCCAGAAGTCCTCGACGAATGCGCGGCTGCGCGCGGCCAGGCGTCCGGTGCCGTCGAACGCGAGCGAGTTTCCGTCGAAGACGAGTCCGTCGTTGCCGCCGACTAAATTACACGAGACCAGCGCGACGCGGGTGCCGCGGGCGATCTGCCGCATCATGCGCTCGCGCAGGCGGTCCTTGCCGAGGATCCACGGGGACGCCGAGACGTTGACGTGCAGGTCGGGCGCTGCGCCCTTGACGTCTGCGGCGGGATCGCCTTCGTACAGGCGGCGCCGCTTCCAGAAGGTCTTGTCGTTCCAGATGTCCTCGCAGATCGTGATGGCGATGCGCCTCCCGCCCGCGCGCACCACGAGCGGCCGGTCGCCGGGCTGGAAGTACCGCGCCTCGTCGAAGACGTCGTAGTTCGGGAGCAGCCGTTTCCGGTATTCACCGACGATGCCGCCGCGGCGCGCCGCGACCGCGACGTTGAAGACGCTCCGTCCCGAATTCGACGTGTTCGGAGCGATGGACCCGAAGACCCAGAGCGCCTCGCCGCTCGCGCGAGCCAGACGCCGCGTCGTCGCGGTCGCCTCCCGGAGAAATGGCCGGCGTTCGACCAGGTCCTTCGGGGGATACCCGGCGACGGCGAGCTCCGGAAAGACGACGACGGCCGCGCCTTCCGCCTCGGCACGCCGCCCGAGGTCTGAGATCTTCCCGGCGTTGCCCTCGAAATCGCCGACCGTCGTGTCGATCTGCGCGACGGCGACGCGCAGAGGCCGCGAGGTCATGGCGCCTCGGGCGGAAGCTCGACGAGAAGCGCCCGTCCCGAAAGGGCGTCTGCGAGAGTCGGCGCCTCGGGATCCTGCGCCGTGAAGAGCAGCGAGATCCCCAGGGAGAGCGCGGTCAGCAGCGTGCCCGTCCAGCGGAGGATCGACTCTCGAGGACCGAGCCTTCGGGACTCTCCGCGCGGGGCGGCGGCGAGATTGCTGAGCGCCATGCCGATGGTCCGGCCGAAGAGCAGGAGCGGGACGACGATGACGAAGAAGGAGAGGTACAGCGCGAACGCGGCCGCCCAGAGGAGCCCGGAGGGATTCGGCCACCGGGAGCGCAGGTGGGCGGCGATCAGAAGATCGAGGGCGACCAGGAGGAGTACGGTCGCGCCGTCCGCGCCCGTCGAAAGGATTCTTTGCGAAAGCGACGCGGATCGCGGGGCCGCCGGCTCGAGCCTCGGTCCCTCGGAAGGGAGCGGAAGCGAAAAGGGCTCGCCGCCGTCTTCGCGCAGCGGAAGGTCGAGGAGCTCCCCCGGGGGACCCGGCTCGTCCTGCCGGTTCAAGGGCGGTGATTCAGATGCCGGACGTAGATGCGTCCCATCAGGTCGAGGTCGTTCCTCACGTAACGCTCGGCGAACCTGCGGTGGCGGACCGCCTCCGCATCGGCCGGATCGATCGAAAGCGCTTCGCCGAACGACTGGATCGCTTTGGGATAGAGGCCGTTCTGGAGCTGCGTCACGCCCTGATTGTAATAAGCCCGGAGAAGGTATGTCCGCGCGTCCTGATTGTCCCGGTCCTCCTGAAAGATCCTCCAGAGGACCGGGATCGCGGTTTCGTACTCGCCTTCGTTGTAGAGCTTGACCGCGGGCGTCAACGCGGTCACTTTATCGGCGGCGACCCCCATGGACTGCCCGAAGGTCGGGTCGTTCCTGAAGGCGGGTGCGGCCTGGCTGAACGTCTTCAGGGCCTCGATGTAGCGTTTCTCTTTCAGCGCCCTCTCGGCGGCGATGCGCAGCCGCGCCGGCTCCGCGTCCACCGGAGCGTTTTCCGCGCCTGCCGGCGCTCCGCCGGCCGGGCCGCCGTCGACGACCATTCCCGGGCCGGGAGCGGCCCCCGACTTCCCGAGCTCCGCCAGCATGCGCTGAGCGTCCGCATGGTCCGGGCTCGAGGGCGGGACCCGCCGCAGCTCCAGCCGGGCCTCGCCGATTTTGCCGGCGCCGAGAAGCTGGCGCGCTCGCGCGAGCGAGCCGGAAGAGCCCGCCGCGATCGCTGCGGGCGCCGCCGGGGAGGGTCCGGTCGCGACGGGTGGACGGGGTGTGCGCAGGACGAAGAAGTACACGAGAGCGAACACGAGCACCGCGAAGACGCCGATCATCGCGAGGATCCGGCGGGAGACCGGGAAGCGCAGAGAGCGTGCGGGAGCTACAGCGGGAGCCGCCGCGACATGCACCGGGCCCGCAGGAATCGGGACGCCGCCCGCTTCGGGGGCGTACGGCTCCGCGGCTTCAGCCCCTTCCGCGGGGCCGGCCATCTCCGCCTGGATGCGATCGAGATAGAAGCGCGCGGTCGGCTCGTTCTCGTCGACCGCCAGAACCTGAAGGAAAAGCTCCCGCGCTCCCGAAAGGTCTCCGGCCTCGTACGCCTCGCGGCCCGTCTTCAATCCGTCCGAAATGCGCCGGTTGCCTTCCGCCATTTCCTGGCGGGCCTTCTCGATCCGGGTCACGGCCTCAAAGTTGTTGATGTCGATCAGGAAGATGCGAGACCAGACCTCGATCGCCTGCTGCCTTTCGCCCCGGCGGGCGGCGTCGTCTCCCTGCTTGAGAAGCGCGCCGATTTCCCGTTCGCCGACGGCGGAGTCTTCCTCTGCTGGCTGCATGGCGCCGAAATCCTCCGGCTCCGAAGGCATCGGCGTGGAGGAGAAAGTCTCGACGTCGGAGGCGGGGCCGCCGCTGTCGTCCAGGTTGAGCGAGCCGCCGTCCGCCCACATGTCCGCGGGGGACCCGGGGGCCGCACCGGCAAGCTCGGAGACGGGCGGCGAAATTGAATTCTGAAGGGGTCCGCGGAGGGAAGTCCGCGGCTCCGAGGGCGGAGCCTCGACGGGTTCGACGCCTGGAGGCAGGTCCAGGGAAAGAGAATCGAGGCTCAGCGCGTCGAGGGCATCGGAATGTCCGTGAGCCGTCTGCGGCGGGGGAGCCGCGTCGAGCGGCGCTTGCTTCGTCGAGGACGGCTGCCCTCCATCGAACCGGATCTCCGGCTGCTCGAGCGTGTTTCCGAATCCGCCTCCGCCGGCGGGCGGCTCGGAAAAGTCGAGGTCGAGCCCGCCGAAGTCGGGCGGGGGAGGAGCGGGCGCCGCGGCCGCGGGCGCGGGCGCAGAGATGGGGCCGATTCTGCGCTCGAGCAGGGCGACCGCCGGGTGATCCGGGTCGAGGCTGCGCATCCGGTCGAGCTCACCGCGGGCGTCATCGCGGCGGTCCTCCTCCAGGGCGGCGAGGGCCCTCTGGCGGCACCCGTCGAACACCGGCTGGTTCGTCTTCTTCGCGCGCGCCTTATCGAGAATCTCGACAGCGTCCTGGTTTCCGGGGAGGACGGCGAGGACCTGCTCGGCGGCGGAGATCGCCGCGTCGAAATCTCTGGCGTTAAAGCTTTCGACGGCCCGGACCAGCAGCCGGTTGGGGTCGGCGGCCACCACGCGCTCCTGACGCGTCGGCGTGGTCGCGACCAGAGCTTCGAGCTGCGAGATGTCCACCTCGGCGTTCGAATTCTTCGCCTTTTCGAGCAGCATGCGGGCGGGCGCGAATCGGGCGTCCATCTTGAGGATGAAATCGCACCCGATGAGGCAGTCGTCGAGCTTTCCGTCCTTGAAGAGATTCAGGGTGTGCCGGAAGGTCGAGAGGATCTTGTCCTTGACCTCGCGGGGCAGGGAGGGGTTTCCCGGATAGACTCCCGGGTTGGTCTGGACTTCCATCAGGCGCGATCCGCCTCTCGAAGGGCGGCAAGACCGTTGTCTGGGATCACTACCCTCGAATT
>JBBQDF010000276.1:0-4530 GCA_038319475.1 Thermoanaerobaculia bacterium | reverse complement strand
CCTCGACACTCACGGCGACCCCCTGCTTCGTGTAGAGATCCTGCTTCGGCGCGACGTCGAAGGACATGAGCTCGAGCGAGAGCTCGCGTGCGCTTTCGACCATCGGAAAGATGATCGTCCCGTGTCCCTTCACCACACGTGTCCCGCGGAATCCGTACACGATCAGCGCCTCGTTTGGCCCCGTCTTTCGAAACATCCGCGCCAGAAGCATCATCAGAAACATCACGCTCAAAACCATCAAGCCAACCACGATCAGAACATTCGTCGAAATGCCAAGCATCGCCGCCTCCTTCAAAATTCTTCGAACGGACGCACGTAAGCGATTCCCTTTTCGTATCGTGTGACGACGACCTCCGCGCCTTTTGCGACATCGGCCGAGCCCTCGAGGCGCGCGCCCGAGCAGCGCCGGGTGCGGCCCTGCGAAAACGTGATCTCCCCTGTTCCCCCGCTCCGGATCGGTACCGTGACCCGCCCGAGCACGCCGACCATCTCGAAGTCCGCCGGATCGAGCGCGGCTTCACGGCGCAGGAGCACGCGCGTCAGGAACCCGAAGACGAGGCCCGCCCCCAGCGTCCCCGCGACGACGGAAAGCGCGAGGACGCCGATCTGCGCAAGACCCGAGTGGCCGCTCAGGAGGTACCCCGCCCCGCCGAACCAGGCGAGAAATGCCATCGCGGTCGAGAAGTTCAGCGGAGATCCCGCCGGCCGGTGCGCGTGAGAGCTCGCGGCCGCCGTCGGACCATGCGCGGCCCCGTGTGCGGCGGCGTGCCCCGCGCCGGCAGCGCTGACGTGGCCGCTCCCGTGCGGGAGATGCACACCGTGAAAAGGCAGATGCAGGAAACCGGCGGCAAAGGAAGCCGCCGCGAGCCCGAAGCCGAGCAGGAAGCACCCGAGGTAAAAGGTTTCCCAGGTCATGACTTCCTCCGTTTGCGTCCGGGTTTCAATCTGACGGCCGGAGCCTTCCCGCGGGCGGCGGCGGGCGGCGCCTTGAAGGGCGCGGCCGCCGGCGCGAGGATCTCGAAAAGTCGCTCAGCCAGGTGCGGCGTCTCGACGATCCCGTGAAGGAGAAGGAGGCACTCGCGCGATTTCGGGCTGGCGGCGATCGCGAGAAGCGCCCGCCGCAGCGCCGCGTCCCGGTGAAACCGCTCCCCGCCCTGAATCAGCCAGAGATCGAGCTTGTCCTCGAGCGCCCGCACCGCCGACGTGAGCTCCTGATGGAAGCCGTCTGGATCGTCCACGAGATAGCCGGGATGAATGTTGAAGAACTTCGCGAGAAGCATCCGGGTGGTGTTCGTCAGATGCGGCCGGGCGCCGCTCTCGATCTGCGAGAGGTAGGCCTGGCTGATCGGCGTTTTCAACTCCGTGGCGATCGCCCGGGCGAGCTCCGCCTGCGTCATCTCGCGGTTCAACCCGCGCAGGGTGCCCTCCAGAAACCTGAGGTCGCGGAGCTTTTCACCGAGTTTCATAGCAGATCGCTATATTGATATAGCAATCCATTATCGAAGTCAAGGCCCTGAAAAAAGGCGTTCGAGTCGGGTCACCGGGCTTGGTTCGCGGTCGGCTCATCGGAGATAGAGCGGCCAGAGAGACGCGCTCCTGGCGGATTCTCGCTCGGCCCGCGCCGGGGACTCGAGGGCAGTGGCGTCCTGAAGGTGCCCGAGACCGGATGCGGCGAAATTACCAGCTCGAAGACTCCCGCCGCGGCCTGGAAGGCTGCCACGGAGCAGCCCTCCGGCGGGTCAGCGGCCGGGCGAGCGGTACGAAGAAATTGCGGGTGCGTGAATCGGCGTCATCGCACCCGGAACCCGGCGATCCGCCGGCACCCGCGGGGCGCGGCGGACACCCGCCTTGAATCGCTCGCAGGCGTGGATGCGCAGCCGGGCGCGCTCGGCCTCCGGGGCGTCGGAGGCCGCGCACCGTGTCAGATTTTTCTGCGCGGTCGCCGCGTGCGCGTCGTAGTGCTCACGCAGGTGCGGCTCGAAGTGACCGCACACGCGGCACCGGCGCGGAGCTGTGTCTGCCATGGTTGCCACGGGCAACGCACGAATGGTGCCGTTTCAAAACGAGTCTGGTTCATGCGCGATCCTCCGAGAGCACACGGAATCCATAGTCGGAGTATCGATAATCGGGAGGAAGGCTGCTGCGCGCCGAGGGGGCCGACCACCGGATGCGATGCCGCCACGATCCTCCGCGGCTCGCCCGACGCAGCGGCGGAGTCGGTCCGCCGGCTGGCGCGGGGATTTCGGGCTCACGCCAGTCGAGGCACCATTCATGGACGACGGTCCCGGGATCCAGAACCCCGTACGGGTTGGGCGTGCCGCGGCCCACACGCCAGGGAGCCTTGAGCGGGCCTTCGGGGATTTCCCATGGAGGAATGATGTCTCCCCATGCGCTGCGCGGGCTCTCCGCTCCGCCCCCCATGGCGCGTTCCCACTCGTCTTCCGACGGAAGCCGCCACCGCGCCGGGCCGGCGAGAGTGAGCCAGTCGCAGTAGGCCGCCGCCTCGCCCCAGGTGATGCCGACCACGGGCTGGAGCGGATGAGAAAATCTCGGGTCGTTCCACCATGGGGTCGGGTCACCCCCGGAGGACTCCAGAAAAGGCGCGTACTGGGCGTTGGTGACGGGCGTTGCCCCGATGCGGAAGGCGAGCAGGTCGACGCGCCGCACTCCCGTCCGCTCGTGGACGGCGATCTGCCCCCCGGGAATCAGAACCGTGACGGGAAACAGGGGCGGCATCTGTGATTTTCAGAAATCGTGCTCGGAAATTCGAACCGCCGGTCGGTGCGTACCGCGAATCCGGCGGCAGGAATTCTAGTCTCAATCCGTCATGGGCACCCGGCGCGACCAGGTGCGAACAAATGACATCGCGTCGCGCGAAAAGGTGCGGGGACGCCTGGAGTGGCTCATGAATAATGGCGATCGGAAGTCACCCGCGGTAACGACGGACACGGAGGAAAGGCGGTCCCTTGAAAATCCGCAAGCTGGCCCTCTCGGCGCTCATCGCCCTGGCCTCGGTCGGGTGCCAGACGAGCGCGGGATTTGACCCGATCGAGGTGGATCTGTCCCGCAAGCCCGCTGCCGCCGTCCCCGCGGTCGCCACCCCGCCGCCGGCCGGGCCCCGGGAGCAACTTCCCCCGGTGCCTGTCTCGACACCCCGGGAACCGCCGGACGCGGCTCCGGAAGTGACTCGACCCGCAGCCGGCCCGATGCCGGGCAGCATCGTGGGGGAGTCCCCGGAGGCGCTCGTCCAGAGCCGCTCCGAGGCGTACAACCGCCACGATCTGGACGCGTTGATACGGATCTTCTCTATCGACGCGAAGGTCTTCGATCCGCCCGATCGGCTGCGCGATTCCGGTCACTCGCAGATACGACAGACCTACAGCCGCCGTTTTGCGGAGGCCGCCGACGCGAGGCTCGAGGTTCGCGACGTTGTCCGCGAGGGCGCGTACGTGGTGTCCCGGGAGACGGAATCGTCGAGCTCGGGGGCGAGTTCCACCGCTCTCGTGATCACCGAGGTCCGACACGGGCGGATTGTCCGCGTCTGGATCCTCCGGTAGGATTCCCGCCCCGGCCCGCACGTGCAGCCGGAATTCGGACATTCGAAAAAAAGGGGACGAGATGAAACTCCGTCTGGCAATTCTCGCGACATGCCTCGCGATCGCGGTGACCGGCTGTACCGGGACGAGCTCCCAGACGGATCCGTCGCCCGGGCCTCCGGCCCCGGGAACCGGAGCGTCCGGACCGTCCGCGAATCCGGCACCAGGCCCTCCGCAGCCCCGTGGAACATCCAGCGGCCCGAGCGCGAATCCGGCGCCGGGACCGCCCCAACCCACCGCGACTCCCGGTCCGAGGTAGCCCCGGGCCCGCCTCACATTCGTCAGGCATCGCGGGGCGGGGCATGGGCGCCCGGGTTCCCTGATACGTTCCCTCCATGCTCGCTCTGGTGCTGTGGCTGGCCGCCGGACGGACAGTCTGCGGCCCGGAGTTTCTCCGCCATGAGCTGGAGCGCCTCTCGGCTCCTGCCCGGGGCCGGGTCGGCGTTGCCGTTCTCCGGGTCGAGACGGGCGAGCTCATTTCGTGGAACGGGGCGTCGCCCTTTCCGATGCAGAGCGTCTACAAGCTTCCGATCGCAATGGCGGTCCTCGAGCGCGTCGATGCCGGACGCCTGAACCTCGACGCGCCCGTGCGGATCGAAAAAAGCGACATGGTGCCCTCGGGCGCGCGCAGCGGGATACGAGACGCCCATCCGGGTGGGACCGAGCTTCCGCTGCGGGAAGTGCTTCGCGCGTCGGTCTCGGACAGCGACGGTACGGCGAGTGACGTTTTGCTGCGGCTCGTTTCCCCCGGCGAAGTCACGGACTTCCTTCAAAGACAGAGCGAGCGCGAGATCGTCGTCGCGACCTCCGAAAAGGAAATGTCCTCCGGTCCCCGAGTTCAGTACCGCAACCACTCGACCCCCGAAGCGGCCGTGCGTCTGCTGCGCCTTCTCGACCAGGGCCGCGGACTCTCGGCGGCGAGCCGGAGTCTCCT
>JBBQDF010000275.1:0-4534 GCA_038319475.1 Thermoanaerobaculia bacterium | reverse complement strand
AGAGGGCTGAGCGTACGCCTCGATGCTGCCGAACAGAAGCATGGCGAATCCGGCGCCCATGGAGAGAACGAAGGACTTGCGCATGATTTTTTCCCTCCGATGTTTCACGCCGGCGGACTTCCCGCCCGGATCTTGACGTACGTCATGGTACATCTGCCCGCCAGGAGCCGGAAATTTAATCGTCTTTCGTCGTCCCGGCGGGGACAGCCGTTCCGCCGGGCCGGGCTGCGAAGTGGTGAAGACGCCGGTCCGCAGAAGTGGGAGTGGTCTGCCGGCGAATCCTTCCGGCCATGGGGAACTGACGCCGCAACCGGTGATCCCGCTTCCGGCTTGCGTGCCTCCTCCGCTCCCGAAAGCGCGAGACGCAGCGACCTTCGGCGGGACCGGACAGATCCTGAGGATCAGTCCTCGTCGAGATACTCCTGAGGGACGTCATCCACCGGGACCTGCCGTGTCCGGACTCCGCGCTTTCCCGCGGTGCGTCCCCTCTCGACACCGCTGATCACGCTGGCCTCGTAGGCCTGGCCCTCCTCGACGAGCTCCTCGACGCTTTCCGAGTCCGCGTCTTCCGCGCGGGAGAGACCTTCCGTGTCTCCCGACTGGCCGCCCGATTCCGCGCCCATTCCGCGCGCATCCATGGGGGCCTCGACGCGCCGGTCGGCATCGCCGCGCGTGCGACCGCTTCGGGAGGGCGCCGGAGTTTTCTTTTGCGCCGCCGCTTTCTGCTTCGGCGCCGCCGTCTTCTTCCTCATCGGCGCCGCCGTCTTCTTCCTCTTCGGCGTCGCGGCTCTCCGGGCCTTCGCTCTCTTCGCCGCGGGAGCCTTCGCCTTGCGCGTCGCCGCGTTCGTCCGGGAAGTTTTCGACGCCTTCTTTCGCTTCGCGTTCTTCGGCATCTTCCCCTTCACGCCCTCACGCGAGTGCCGCATGATCTTTTTGCGGGCGGGTCTGGCGGCCTTTTTCGAAGACTTACGGCTCGACTTTCTCATCTAAGTTCCCCTTCCAGACGCATCGTAGCGGAACCGGCCAGGTTCCGGTGCCGAGAGTCTCCTACGGGGTGCGGGACACGAATTTCCTGCGGATGAGAAGCGTTGCCGGGCGGAGAGAACCGAAGGTGACGAGCGAGAGGAAGAGCGACCCGACGCGCGATCCCGTGAAAGACACGTCGCACGAGTATTTTCGAAACGCGGTCGCGTATTCGCGGCCGTGGCGGATGTCGTCGATCACCGCCTGACCTCCAGGCTTTAAGACCCGTGCGATTTCGGAGATTGCCTCCGCGCGGCCCTCCGGCGAGTAGATGTTATGGATCGCGACGCTCGACAGGACGACGTCGAATGCGTCGTCTGGAAAAGGCAGCTTGCGCATGTCGGCCGTCTTGACCTCGATTCGGTCCTCGACGCCTTCGCGGCGCGCGTTCTCCAGCGTGGCTTCCGGCCGGTTGCCGGAAAGGTCCTCCGACTGCCAGATGTCGATACCCGTCGCGAGGCCGCTCGTCAGGCGCTTCGCCGCTCCCACGAGCATCAGTCCGCGTCCGCACCCCACGTCTAAGACGTGTTCGTTGCCGTTCCAGGAAATCTGATCGAGGAGCTTCTCCCGGCCGCGGATCTTCCCGACCCGGCTTTCCCAGACCATCCAGATTCCCATCGCGAGCAGACTCGACGCGATCCATGGAGCGGCCTGACCCAGCGGAAACCGCAATTGGATCCCGGCGACCCTCGGCGTCGCCAGGACGCCCGACCAGAAGCCAAGCCACACGCTTGCCGCGATCGCGAGGCAGAGGCCTCCGATCACGAACAGATTCCGCACGACGCCCGGCGCGTCGAGACCGTAGTCGGGGCGGGCGTCATGCCCAGTGCGCGCTGTTTCCATCGCTTCCTCCGAGTTTCTCCGGGTGATCTTGCGCAGCCTAACCCGGTCCAGCCAGCGTCCTGCCCGGGCCGGATGCGGATGATCCACGAATGCTCGGGCGCCCGTTCGATGAGAAGGATGCATCCGGCTTTCACCGCTGCACGCCCCTCGGCATGGAGCGCGATGCCGGCCGGGCCGGCACCGATGATCAGGAGGTCGAAGTCGTGCGTCAACACCCCCCTGGCCTTAGCGGCCTGCAGGGTGGGCAAGTACGACCTCGTGCTGGCCGATGTCACCCACGTGCTCGATCTGCGCAGGCGCTGCGGGGCGACAGCCTCGAAACCCGCGTTCATGCCGCTCCTCTACAAGCCGACCGCTGCCGAGCTCACTGCGGCCGAAAAGGAGGCGAACTGCCTCTTCCGGCCATCGCAGAAATCGAGCGACTTGCTGACCTCATCGATGAGACGATGAAGGACCGGCAAAATGGGGTCGTTACGAACGGCCCGACTCCGTAGGACGCCGGCCCGGGAGGACGCGGCCATGAACAATCCGAGGATCCGGCGCGGGCTCCTTTCCCTGCTGTTTTGCCTGTTCGCCGCGTCCGCTGCTGAGCCGGCCCGCGCCCAGGCCTGGCTGCCGCCGAGCGGGGAAGCGTGGATATCGCTCGGCTATGGAAACATGTTCTCCAGGAATCACTACACCGGAGTGGTGAATTACTCGGGTGAGGAAGACGTGGGCCATATCCGCAGTCAGACTGTCGGGATGACGCTCGGGTACTCGGTGACCAACCGTCTCGCGGTCGATGTGTCGCTTCCCTTTGTCACCTCGAAGTATTACGGGCCTAAGGCTCATCCCGGCAGCGATGCAGACGACGGCCGATATCATGGGATCTTCCAGGACTACCGGTTCAACATCGCCTATCAGGTTCTCAACGGCAACGTCGCGCTGACACCCTTCTTTACGGCGGTGATTCCGAGCCACGACTACACATTCTTCGCCCACGCCGCCGCCGGCAAGGACCTGCATCAATATTTGCTCGGCTTCAGCCTCGGCGGCCGGCTCGATCGACTCCTGCCGGGCAGTTACGCGGAGGTCTCCTACGACTACGCCTTCGTCGAGCGTGTCCTGGGGATCAATGTCAACCGGAGTGACTTCGGTTTTGAAGCCGGCTATTACCTGATGCCGGCGCTCTCCCTGCGTCTTCTCGGTGTCGGCTATTACACGCACGGGGGACTGGAATTCCACACGCCGCCCGATCTCCATAAGCTGCCCAATGGGGATGTTCTCTTCATCCATCACGATCAGATCGGAAAATCCTCCCAGGTCAACGTTGGCGGTGGCCTGACCTATCTACTCACCGGGTCGACGGAGCTCTCTGCCTCGTACATCCGGTCGGTGTACGGTCGGGACGGCCACAAGATCGACAACGGGATCAGCTTGGGGGTCAGCTACAGCTTTTCGCCGCGGCGGCTCGTGCGGCGCCTCTCGCCCCCAAGGCGTGCAGGGACTTCGGCCGAGAAGCCGTGAGCAGGCTCACGCGCGCAGCGGCCCTTGTCGCGGGAACCCTCCTGATGCCGGCCACTCGGCCCATCGGTGGGTTGGAGATCGGCGCCGTCGCGCCGGAATTTGGAATGACGACTTTGGAAGGGCGGCGATTCTCGCTCGCCGAAGCCGAAAAGACTCACAGCGGCGTCGTCATCCTGTTTGTCTCGACGATCTGTCCTTATTCCAACTACTACAACGACCTGATCCGCGACCTGGCCGTGGAGTTTTCGAAACGAGGCGTTCTCTTCGTGGGTGTCAATTCCGGAACGCTCGAGACGATCGACGAGGTCCGGAGCCATGCGCGCGCACGGGCACGGCTTCGACCTCATCAAGGATCCCGACAGCCGAATCGCCGAGCTCCTCGACGCGCGCCGCACTCCCGAGGTGTTTCTTTTCGACCAGCGCGGAACCCTGCGTTACCACGGCCGAATCGCCTCGAAGATCTCCTCGCCGGACCTGAAGAACGCCCTCGAGTCATTTCTCGCGGGCCGCCCTGTCCGCCCCGCCGAGACTAAGGCCTTCGGCTGCGCGATCCCGCGGGGTTAACAACGAAACCGCTGATTGCCGTAGCTCGGCAGGTGCCGCTTCCGCTCTCGGCCGAGCTCCAGCGAGCCGACGCTTCGAACCGGCCTCCGCTCAACTAAAGAGACGCTGAATTCGGCGCGCACGGCTCGGAGCCCTCATACTCCAGGACTTCCTTCGCCGAAGCCGCGAAGAGGCGCGACGAGTCGGCCCGATCGATGACGAGGCCGTAAGCGTAACTGGCCCCGAGGCTGGCGCTCAGTGGCTGGTCCCGCCTGAAAGCTAGCCGAGGCGGAGGCGGACTCACCTTCCCGCCCCGGCGTCCTCCAGATATTTCAGGACAACATGTCCTCTGACTGGACCGGACGTGGTCCTGATCCGATGCACCGGTCATGTATGGAAAATATTCGGCCGCCCGAATAGATCGTCAACCCTCAGAGCACATCGCTAATGGGAGTATCGACCGTGATGCGTTTTCCGGTGACCCGGCCCGCGATGTGGTGAAGGAGGTTTCCGGAGAGATCGTATTGATCAATCGTAAAGGTCCCCTCATATTGGTTCGCTTTGCGATCCAGGGTGAGGTCTTCCCGGATCTGAGCGGGGCCGATCAGCTTCCCGCTGA
>JBBQDF010000274.1:0-4534 GCA_038319475.1 Thermoanaerobaculia bacterium | reverse complement strand
GGCCACTATCCGGCCCCGCTCGAAGCGCTCGCGGTCGTCGAGGAGGGGTACGGAAAATCGGTCGCGGAGGGGCTCGAGATCGAGGCCCGGCGGATCGGGCGCGTGTTCGGCGGGACGGTGCAGAAGAACCTGCTCCGCCTGTTTTTCTTGACCGAGGAGATCAAGAAGGAAACGGGCGTCCGGGACCCGTCTGTCCGGCCGGCCGCCGTCACCCGTTCGGCGGTGCTCGGTGCGGGCCTGATGGGCGGCGGCATCGCGCAGCTCCTCGCCGACAAGGGCCTCCCCGCCCGCATGAAAGACATCGAGCCGAAGGCGCTCGCGCACGGGTACGCGGCGGCGGCGGCGGTGTGGAAAGAGAAGGCGAAGCGCCGGCGCCTGTCTCCCCGCGAAATGCGGGCGAAGATGGCGCTCCTCTCCGGCACCCTCGACTACACCGGGTTCCGGCGGTGCGAAGCCACGATCGAGGCGGTCGTCGAGAAGCTCGGCGTCAAGCGCTCCGTCCTCCAGGAGTGGGAGGCGGTGGTGCCCGACACCGCGATCTTCGCGTCCAACACCTCGACTCTTCCGATCGGCGAGATTGCCGCCGGCGCGCGAGTTCCTTCGCGGGTGGCGGGAATGCACTTCTTCAACCCCGTGCACCGGATGCCCCTGGTCGAAGTGATCCGCGGGCGCGAGACGTCTGACCAGACGATCGCGACGGTCTTCGCCCTCGCGAAGACGCTCGGGAAGACCCCGATCGTCGTCAAGGATTCCCCCGGTTTCCTCGTCAACCGGATCCTCGCGCCCTATCTGGCCGAAGCCGTGCGCCTCGTTCAGGAAGGTTGTCGCATCGAGGACGTCGATTCGGCGATGACGGCGTTCGGGATGCCGGTCGGGCCCATCGCGCTTCTAGACGACGTGGGACTCGACGTGGCCGTCAAGGCGGGAGAGGTCCTCGCCGCCGCGTTTCCCGGGCGGATGAAGCCCGCCGGTCAGGAGTCGCTGGTGGCCGAGGGCCGCCTGGGGCGAAAATCTGGGAAGGGCTTTTACGAGTACGCGGACGGCAAGCGCGGCGGTCCCGCCCGGGAAGCGTACGAGGCGCTGCACGTCACTCCGGCGGAAAAGCCGCCGTTGACCTCGGCCGCGATCGAGTCGCGCCTGCTCCTGCCGATGATCAACGAAGCGGCATACTGCCTCGAGGAAGGCGTCGTCCTGCGCCCCGAGAAGCTCGACCTCGCGATGATCTTCGGGACGGGCTTCCCGCCCTTTCGCGGCGGCCTGTTGCGGTACGCGGACGAGATCGGCCCCGACACCATCGTCGAGAAGCTGCGCGAGCTCGCCGCGCGGCTCGGCCCCCGATTCACGCCCGCCGAGTCGCTGAACGAGCTCGCCCGGACGGGCGGCAGGTTCTACCCCGAAAAAGAGGCGGGGCAGGCTGCGTGAGCCGCCCCGCCGGGGCGCCCGTCGATCCCCTCCTTGCCTCGCCCGTCAAATCGCTCCTGTCCGGGCACGTCCCCGAGGACCTCGTGTTTCCCTACCCGCGGATCCCGGCGGAAGAGAAGGAAACCGTCTCCGCCTTCCTCGGATCCTTCCGGGATTTCGCGAAGGACCACGTAGACCCGCGGCGATTCGACCGGGAGCACGGCATTTCGACCGAGGTCGTGCGCGGGCTCGCGGAGCTCGGAGCATTCGGGATGATCATCCCCGAGGAGTACGGGGGATACGGGTTTTCGTCGAGCGCGTATTGCCGGGTGACGGAGGAGATCGGACGCACGGACGCGTCGCTCGGCATCCTGATCGGCGGCCACCAGTCGATCGGATTGAAGGGGCTGATCCTCTTCGGCACGGAGGAGCAGAAGAGGCGGTGGCTCCCGAAGCTTTCGGCCGGCGAGATGATCGCCGCCTTCGCCCTCACGGAACCCGAGGCCGGCTCGGATGCGGCTTCGATCCGGACGACCGCCGAGTACGACGCGTCGACGGACACCTTCCTCGTCAACGGAAGCAAGCACTGGATCTCCAACGGTGGTTTTGCCGAGTTCTTCACCGTCTTCGCCAAGGACGTCAAGCTCGACGCCACGGACGAGCACCGCCGCATCACGGCATTTGTCGTGACGAAGGACCTCGGGGGCGTCGAACCGGGCGCGGAGGAAAAGAAGCTGGGGCTCAAGGGCTCCTCGACCGTGCCGCTCGAGTTGAAGAACGTCCGCGTCCCTGCCTCCCACGTCCTCGGACAGCGAGGGCAGGGCTTCCGCATAGCGGTGGAAATTTTAAACACCGGGCGGACGTCGCTCGGCGCCGGGTGCGTCGGAGGCTCGAAGCGAATGATCGAGCTCGCCGCTCGCCAGGCGACCTCGCGGCGGCAGTTTGCGACGCGGATCGCCGATTTCGAGATCATCCGCGCGAAGTTCTCGCGGATGGTCGTCAACACCTACGCGCTCGAGTCGATGGTTTACCTCACGGCGGGTCTCGTGGATCGCGGCCTCGCCGATTATTCCGTCGAGGGCGCGTGCTGCAAGATCTTCGGCACGGAGAGCGTCTGGCAGACGATCAACGACGCTCTGCAGATCGCGGGCGGCAACGGATTCATGGAGGAGTACCCGTACGAGCGGGCGCTGCGCGACTCCCGCGTGAACATGATCTTCGAGGGGACCAACGAGATCCTCCGGGTCCTGGTTGCCCTCTCCGGCATGAAGGAGATCGGGGAAGGGCTCCAGGAGGTCGGCCGCGCGTTGAAGGCGCCGCTTTCGTCCTTCGGGATCCTCTCCGACTACGCCGTGCGGCGCGTGCGGCGTACCCTGCCGGCCGGCCGCATCAGCCGCGTCGCGCCCGCGCTGGCCGCGGAAGGGGAAGCGGTGGCCCGGTATGCGATGGCGGCGGGCGGCGCGGTCGAGACGATCCTGCGCAAGTACGGCAAGGGCGTGCTGACGAAGGAGTACCACCACGAACGGCTGGCGAACGTGGGGATCGATCTGTACGCCTCGCTCGCCGTGCTCTCGCGCGCGACCTCGTCGATGGAGGACAAGGGCGCCGCCGGGTCCGCGGAAGAAGTGCGGCTGGCCCGGGTCTTCGTTCGAGGGGCCCGCCACCGGATCGTCGGCCAGTTGAAGGACATGGACCGGAACCTCGACCCCGACGTCACCGCGATCTCCGAGAGCGCGTACGAGGCGCTCGGGTACCCATACCCCTTCTGGGAGTAGCGCGCGCGGCCGCGAACCGGTCCGGAACGCCCCAGCCCTTTCCCGGAAACACTCCCGCGCGGATCGCGCGCTCGAGGTAGTCGATCGCGCGGCGCACCGAGGCTTCGAGCCCGTTTCCGAGCGCGAGGTTTGCGGCGATCGCCGCCGAGAGGGTGCAACCGGTGCCATGGCGCGCGCGGCCGGCCAGGCGCGGGTGCTCGAATTCCACGAAACGGCGGCCGTCGAAGAGGAGGTCGGTCACGACCGGGCCGCGCGCGTGCCCCCCCTTGATCAGCACGGCCCGCGGCCCCGCGTCCGCGAGAATTCCGGCGGCGAGACGCCGGTCGCTTTCATTGCGGATCGAGAGGCCGGCGAGGGTTTCCGCTTCCGGGATGTTCGGCGTCAGGACGTGGCAGAGCGGAAGGAGTGTTTGCCGCAAAAAGGTTACCGCCCCGGGATCGAGCAGCGAAGAGCCGTCTTTGGCGAGGAGCACGGGATCGAGGACCACGTTTGGCGGAGCGTGCCGGCGCAACGCCCTGACGACCGCCCGGAGCCGCTTTGCGTCGAGGAGCGCGCCGATTTTGACCGCGCGGGGGCGGAAATCCGCAAAGATGGCTTCCATCTGCAGGGCAATGAATGCAGCCGAAAAAGGCTCGACCCCGGAGATGCCGCGCGTATTCTGTGCCGTGCCGCCCGTCAGCACCGAGACGCCGTAAACCCCAAGAGCCGCGAACGTCGAGAGGTCCGCCTGGATCCCGGCGCCGCCGCCCGAATCCGAAGCCGCGATCGTCAGCGCGACCGGTGGCGGGGACGGGCGGGAGGCGGGCGCCATACAATTCTCATCGTATGCCGGAGCCGCCGCTGACGATCCGCCCCGACGCCGCCCGGAAACTGCGCGCGGAAGCCGACTTTTCGCGGTCCTTTCTCTCCGTCCGCCAGGTCCTTGGCTGCGGGGGAAACGGCTACCGGATCTCCGTCGAGGAGAACGAGCCTGATGAAGGCCACCGTTTCGTCGCCGAAGGAATTCCGGTCGTCATGGACGATGTCTCGTTCACGCGCCTTCGGGGCGCGGTCCTGGAGCTCGACCCGGACCCGGCCGGCGAGGGATACCGCCTGGATCATCCCGAAGCGGTGATGACCACGTTCTGCTAACCGTCGCCTTCGCTCACTTCGGGACCCGCTCACGCGCGGGCGGCTCGCCTGAGGGCTCGACCGCCTGGTCCCTTCGTTCGCTTCGGCTCCCGCAGCGGGAGGCTCCTCCTTCCCTTCGGTCAGGAGACTCCTCCCGCTGCGAGCGTAGTCACCATCGTGGCAGTGGCGCAATTGTGCTCCCTCGCCCCGCGTTCGGGGAGTCTTCAGCCCGGACACATGGTGAACAG
>JBBQDF010000273.1:0-4553 GCA_038319475.1 Thermoanaerobaculia bacterium | reverse complement strand
GGCCCGACGCCTACGACGTGCTGTCGGGGACCCCCGCAGCGGAGGCGATTCGCGAGACGGCGTTTCCCAACTTCTGGCTGCTGCCTTCCGGGCGGGATCTCGTCGGCGCCGAAATCGAGCTGGTCAACACACCCGATAGAGAGCACAGGCTCCGGGCGGCTCTCGAGCCGGTTCGCGAGCGCTTCGATTTCCTGTTGATCGATTGTCCCCCTTCTCTGTCACTCCTGACCGTCAACGCCCTGTCGGCCTCGGATTCCGTGCTCATTCCGATGCAGACCGAGTACTTCGCTCTCGAGGGAGTGAGCGAGCTTCTGGAAACGATCGAAAGAGTCCGGGCCTCCTTCAACGGGGATCTCTCCGTCGAAGGGATCGTCTTGACGATGTACGACGACCGCACTAACCTCGGGCGTCAGGTCACCGACGACATACGCAAACACTTGGGGGCCAAGGTGTACGACACGGTCATCCCTCGAAATGTGCGTCTCGGAGAGGCACCTTCCTTCGGGAAGCCGGTTCTGGCGTATGACATCAAGTCGCGCGGCGCGGAGGCCTACCTCTCCCTCGCCCGCGAGTTCTTAAAGCGGAGGACCGCGTCATGAAGGGGAAACCCGCACTGGGACGAGGCCTTTCCGCCCTGCTGCCCGGCAGCCGGGTAGACGATGTTCCACGTGGAACAGCCCGGGAGGTGGCCATCGAGCGCCTGGAACCCGGCCGGGTTCAGCCGCGTCGGGATTTTCCCCCCGAGGGCCTGACGGAGCTCGCATCGTCCATTCGCGAGCACGGCATCGTGCAGCCGATCGTCGTCGTGGCCCGCGGCGACAAATTCGAAATCGTGGCGGGGGAGCGGCGCTGGCGGGCGGCCCGGGAAGCGGGCCTCGAACAGGTACCCGTGGTGATACGCGAGGCGTCCAGCGACCGGGATCTACTCGAGATCGCCTTGGTCGAGAACCTGCAGCGGGAGGACTTAAACGCGATCGACGAGGCCACGGGCTACTCCCGCCTGAAGGTGGAGTTCGAGCTCACGCAGGAGGACGTCGCGCGCCGGGTGGGGAAAAACCGGGCAACTGTCGCGAACTCTCTGCGACTTCTGAGGCTTCCCGCATCAGTCCGGGAGCGGGTTCGCGGGGGGGAGATCTCGGCGGGCCACGCGAGGGCCCTCCTGGCCCTGGCCACGCCGGACGATCAGGAGGCGATCGCTCTCGAGATCGTGCGACGGGCGCTGTCCGTCCGGCAGACCGAAAGACGCGTCGCCGCGCTCGCCTCGGGAGCAAAGCTCCGGAAAGAGACCCGGCGAGATCCCTTCACTCGCGACGCGGAAGAGAGGCTTTCCCGCCGCCTCGCCACCCGGGTGCGGATCGTCCGGCGGCGGAGCGGGGGACGCGTGGAAATCAGCTTTTCTTCGGAGGAGCAGCTGATCGGGCTATTTGATCGGTTGGCGGGAAAGGACCGATCGTAAACCGCTATCAGGCCTTAAGTCATTTGTTATCATCATTTACATATTATTGCGAGAGCCAACCAGAGGCTTCTGACCCTTTCCACCGGGAGGTTCTCTACCGCGGTTACGCGCCTTTGAATCGGCTGATTGGTGCCGCCCACCGCGGGGAGGCAGCCCTCGACCGCCGGTTCGTCCGGCCCTCCGGCTCGACTGGACCCCGGCAATGTGTTATTCATCCGCGGCTTCGTCCAAAGTTTTCCGCCGGTCCGCCGATCGGCAACTCCGTGGAAGCATGATCAAAGCGCCCGACGTCACATTTCTCTATGTCGTCCTCGCGTTCATCGCCTGTTACGCGATCCTGAAGCGGTTCCTCTTCACCCCGCTGGTGGCGATCCTCGATCACCGGGACCGCGAGGCGCGCAGCGCCGAGAAGGTCCACGCGGAGAGCCTCGTGGAGCTCGAAAAGACGGTCGCCCGCGCCGAGGCGGACCTCGCGCGCACTCGCGGCGAGGCTCTGGCGGTCCGGGAAAAGCTGCGGGGCGAAGGCCGCGCGCACTGGGAGCGGAAAATGGAGGAAGCCCGGAAGATCGCGGAGGCCGCGGTAGAGCGCGGGTCGGAGGAAATCGGGGCGGCCGCGAAGAACTCCGCGACGGACCTTCCCCGTTCGGCGCGCGATCTCGCCCGGACGCTCGCCGAAAAAATTCTCGGCAGAAATCTCGCGGCGTGAGCTTCCTGGCCGCCGCTGCCGGGGCCGTCTCGTCGGCGGGCCCCGGCGAGCATCCCGCCCACGGGCCCCTCGGCCTTCCAATGTGGATCTGGCAGCTCGCCAATCTGGTGGGATTCTTCGGCGTTCTTCTCTACTTCGTCGCGCGGCCGATCACGGAGATGTTCCGGAAGAAGCAGATCGAGGTCGAGGAACGCTCGCGGGAAGCGCGCGAACGCCGCGCCTCCGCCGCGCGGCTCGAGACCGAGATTCATGAACGCATGGCGCGGCTCGACCGCGATCTGGAAGAGGTGCGCGCGCGGGGCGCATCGGAGGGCGAGGCCGCCCGCGCGGAGCTGATGGCCCGGGCCGAGCAGGATTCGGAGCGGGTTCGCCGCGACGCGGAGCGTGAAATCGAACGCCGTCTGGCGGAAGCCAAAGACGAGCTGCGGCGGACCGCGGCGGATCTCACGGCCTCCGCGGCCCGTGAACTGGTCGCCGCACGCATCACGCCCGACGACCGGCGCCGTCTCTTGGAGGAGAGCATCGCGCAGATCCCCGTCGGGGAGCGCCGGTGAGCGCGTTCGCGCGGAGTTACGCCCGTGCGGCGCTCGAAAGCGCTCCCCCGGGATACGACTTCGGCGGCCTCCTCGAAAACGTCGGAGCGATCCGGCGCGCGCTCGAATCGGACGCGCGGCTGAAAGAGTTCTTCGCGGCGCCGTCGATCCCGAAGCCCCCCAAGGAGCGCGCCCTGGAAGCGCTGGCGGTCAAAGCGGGCCTGGACGACTTCGGGCGCCGGCTTCTCCGCGTCATCCTCGATCACGGCCGGCTGACGAAGCTCCCCGAAATCCTGACCGCGATGTCCGAGGCGTTCGACCGCGCGCGGGGCGTCCTCGAGGCGGATGTCACGGTCGCGGCGCCGATCACCCAGGCGGAAGAGAAGAAGATCGCGGAAGCGCTCGGCCGTTCGTTTGACGCAACGGTCAGGCTCCGTGTGTCGATCGACGAAAAGATCCTGGGCGGCTTCGTCGCCCGCGTGGGCAGCCGGGTTCTCGACGCGTCGGTCGCGAGCGCCATCGGACGTTTTCAGGAAAAAGGGAAGGAGCGCGCCAGAGCGTAATCATGGACATCAAAGCAGACGAAATCACCGAGATCCTGAAGCAGCAATTGTCCGGCTACGAGAAGTCGATCGACGTCGCGGAAGTGGGAACCGTCCTCTCCGTCGGAGACGGGATCGCCCGCCTGCACGGCCTGGACAAGGTCATGGCGGGCGAGCTCGTCGATTTCGGGCACGACCTGCTCGGCCTCGCGTTGAACCTCGAAGAAGACAACGTCGGCGTCGTGCTGCTCGGAGAAACCGCCGACGTGCACGAAGGGCAGGAGGTCCGCCGGACGGGCCGCATCATGGAAGTCCCCGTCGGGCCCGCCCTGATCGGCCGCGTGGTCGACGGGATCGGCCGCCCCATCGACGGGAAGGGGCCGATCGCCACGACCGAGTTCTATCCGCTCGAGCGGGTCGCCCCCGGTGTCATCGACCGGCAGCCCGTCCGCGAGCCGGTGCAGACGGGGCTGAAGGCGATCGACGCCATGATCCCGATCGGCCGCGGACAGCGCGAGCTCATCATCGGCGACCGCCAGACGGGCAAGACCGCCGTCGCCCTCGACACCGTCATCAACCAGAAGGGCAAGGGCGTCATCTGCATCTACGTCGTGATCGGGCAGAAAAAGTCGACCGTCGCTCAGGTCGTGAAGACGCTCGAGGAATACGGCGCGATGGAGCACACGATCGTCGTTTCCGCGACCGCGTCGGACCCGGCTCCCATGCAGTTTGTCGCGCCGTACACCGGCTGCGCGATGGGCGAGTACTTCATGTTCAACAAGCAGCATGCGCTGACGATCTACGACGATCTTTCCAAGCACGCCGCGGCGTACCGCGAGATCTCTCTGCTGCTGCGCCGGCCTCCCGGCCGCGAGGCCTATCCCGGCGACGTCTTCTACCTGCACTCGCGGCTTTTGGAGCGCGCGTCGAAGCTGTCCGACAAAAATGGCGGCGGCTCGTTGACTTCACTGCCGATCATCGAAACGCAGGCCGGCGACGTCTCCGCCTACATCCCGACCAACGTGATCTCGATCACCGACGGGCAGATCTACCTCGAAACGGACCTCTTCTATTCGGGCGTGCGTCCGGCGGTCAACGTCGGCATCTCGGTGTCGCGCGTGGGCGGAAATGCCCAGATCAAGGCAATGAAGCAGGTGGCCGGGACCCTGCGCCTGGATCTGGCCCAATACCGCAATCTCGCGGCCTTCGCGCAGTTCGGCTCCGACCTCGACAAGGCGTCGCAGGCCCAGTTGAACCGGGGCCGGCGCCTGGTCGAGCTGCTCAAGCAGCCCCAGTTTTCCCCGATGGACGTCGAC
>JBBQDF010000272.1:0-4575 GCA_038319475.1 Thermoanaerobaculia bacterium | reverse complement strand
GGGTTGGGCCGTGGAGCTCGAGGGGGGCGTGCCGTCGGGGCCGCGCGCGCTCGAGCTCTTCGCTGCCTCCGTGACGGACGAAGAATTCGCGTCGGGCTGGGAGCGCACGTTCCGGCCGGACTCGCGATTTCTGCGCGAGGTCGTCCTGCGCCGATCGTTCCCGAACCGGGTGCTCTCGTTTGCCCGCGGAGAGGCGCGAGTCGACGACCTTCACTCGCGCACGAGCATTCCGCTCCCGGCGCCGCGGTCGCGGGCGCTGGCGGACCTCTTCGGCATCGAGGCCCGGGTCCTGGATGACGCATTCGCCGTCGTCGGCGATCCGGAGCCCGCGAGTGCGGACGCGAGGATCGAGGTGTTCCTGGAGGCCTCGACCCCGGCCGATGCGGCCTTTGCAGCGATCGCCTCGCCCGAAAATTACGCGCGTCTCCACCGCGGCGTTGCGGCCGTCGAGTGCGACGCGACGGGGGCGCGGTCCTGGACGGCTCGCTTGAGGCCCCCTCGCGAGGAGGGCACGCCCGCCGGCGCCGCCGCGCCGCGCGAAGAAGACGTCTCCGCCGACGACAGCGCCCGCAGCCTCTCGGTGCGGCGTGGGATCGAGCGATCCTCCTGGGACGTCGAAGAGCGGCTCGGCCGTGTCTGGCTCATCCGGCGCGCGACCTTGAATGGACCGCGTCCCGACCTTCTGCGAAACGACTCAATGCGCGGCCGTCTCGCCGGCACGCTGGCTCTCGACCTCCTCGCGTGGGCGCGGCAAACGTCGCCTCCGCTCACTCCGTCGCCTCCGCTCACTACGTGACGTGCCTTCGCCCTGGGCGAAGGCACCAGCGCTGTCGGCTCGACCGCTGGCCTCGACACTCCGTTCGCGATGGCTCCCGTTTAGCCACCATCTCGGTGGAAGTGATGCGCTCGGCGTCCCGGGCGCGGGGAAGGGGTGGCGGTGCCTGTTAGAAACGAAATCCGCGTTCGGACTCGAGCAGCCGCAGCCGCGGTTCGTTCGCCGCCGCGATCTCGCGCCGGATCCGGGCAAGGGAGGGGGGCTTCATGTGGTACAGGAAAACGGGCACGCGGGGGGGCGCCTTCGGGAGCTCCTCGCGGACCATCGACGGCGTCAGGTGCCGCGACACGCGGGCGATCGCGTCCTGGGAGTCGGAGAAGGAAAGCTCGAGAAAAATCGCCTTCAGATTCCTCGCCCGCCGGGCGGCTGTCCAGAGGCGATCCGTCTGCTCGGTGTCGCCCGAAAAGAGCACCGATCGCCCGGGTTTCGAGACGATGTAGCCATAGGCGGGCACGACGTGACTGACGGAGAACGGCGTGAACGAGACCCCGCCGGCGCGGTAGGCGCGGCCTTCCTCCAGAACTCGAAGGCGCACGCTTGGGTGCTCGCGGGAGGGCAGCCGCCGGAAATCGGGCCATATCCGGCCGTTCAATATGTCGCGTCCGATCGTCGAAAGAACCGGTTCCGGCGCGAGGATGTCGAGGCCCGGCCCCTGTCCGTACAGATTTTCCATCAGCATCGGAAGCGACGCGACGTGATCGAAATGCGCGTGCGTCAGGAACACGCGCCGCACGCGGCGCTGGGCGGGAAGCGGCAGAGAGTCCGTCAGGCAGCCGGCGTCCAAGGCCGACTCCCCGTCGATTAAGAAGGTGGTGAGCCGGTAGCCCGGCGCAGACCCCCCGTAGGGCCCGAGCGCCCGCACCGCGAGCGATGTTCCGGATGGCACGGTGGACGAATGATAGCCCTGGAGGCGGGGTAGCGGTTAGGAGTTACGCTCGACCTCCCTAGAACTCCGTGCCGATATAGAACGAGGTCTTCAGGCCCGAGTAGCTCTTTCGGAAGTCGGTCAAGTGAGCGAAGTCCCAGTGGAGCAGCAGACCGAGGAACGAGAACTGGACTCCGTAGCCGTACGAGCCCCGCCCGTCGATCAACCGGTGATCGCCCGCGTCCAAGAAACGGAACTTCTGGTCCTTGAGCGCCGCGCCGCCGACATCCACGAAGAACCGGCCGCGGATGTTTCCAAACCCGCCGAACGGAAAGGCGATCAGATCGATCAGCGGGAAGCGGAATTCAAAGTTCGCGTAGCCGATCGTGTTTCCGATCTGCTCGCGGAAGTCGAGTCCCCGCAGCGTGTCGAGTCCTCCGAAGTAGTAGACGTTCGGAAAATTGCCGGTCGAGCGCGCGCCGAACAGACGGACCGCGAACAGGGATCGCTCGGTCAACTTGAAGTAGTGACGCAGATCGATTGTCACGTCCGATGTCAGCGTCGAGCCGTTCGCAGACGTCAGCCCCGTAACAGGGTCGATGACGTTCGAATTGCGCTTCAAGTCCGGAGCCCAGGTGTAGCCGAACCGATAGCGCCGCCCCGAAAGCGGTCCCCACTCGCGGTACAGCACGGTGTCGCCCACGAACGCGACCCCGGCCTGCGGGTAGTTGTCGGTGCGGGCGCTCACGAAGAACTGCTGCGTCCCCTGGTTGTTCGTGATCGCAAAAGGGAAATCGTACGAGCGCGAGATGTATCCGAGAGTTCCCTCCAGGCGGTGATACCGCGAGAGGGGATATTGCAGAAGCGCCATCCCGCCGGTGACGCGATACGCGCGGCGGTCGCGCACGAGGCGGTCCTGACCGAAACGCTGGTCGACCGCCAGAAAGTAGGTCCGGTCGTCGAAAAGCTGAATCCCCTTCTGAAGCCGGCGCGACAGGTCGAGGTAGGTGAAGTTGAAGTTCGTGAAGGAGGAAAGCGACTGGAAGACGGCGTACAAACGCCGATCGCCGAGGTTGTCGCCGAAGACGAGCACGGTGTTCGAGACGAATGTCTGGTCCGTGTTGACGCCCGCGTTGACTTGCGCGTCTTCGAGCTGCAGCTTGCGGGAGATTTTGGGCGTGACCTTCTCCGGGTCGACCGAGACTTCGATCGCCGGCTGAAAGGGCGTCACGCCGCCCGGCCCGACCGGGGACGCAATCGGCGCCAGGTCGTTCAACCTCTTGTACGGCTTTTTGGAATCTGCGATGTAGAGAGTGAATCGCCGTTTGTAGTACGCCGTGAACACCAGCTTCTCGGTGTTGTCCTTGCCCACGAAGACGGTGGGGGAGAACACGCCGGCCACCACGTTGGTGTGCATGAGCGTTTCGCCGCTGTCGAGGTTGATCGAGTAGATGTTGTAGATCCCGGCGTCCCGATCGGACGTGAAGAAGAGGCGCTTTCCGTCGGGGGAGAGCGAGGGGTCCTCGTCGTTCCAGTCGCCGTACGTGATCTGTTCGCGGGAGTCGGGCGATTCCGGGTGAAAGCGAAAGATCTTCGACCGCGTCCCGCGGACGGAGGAGTAGTAAATCCAACGCCCGTCCGGCGAGAACGCGGGCGCGAAATCCCAGGCGTCATCATCGGTCAGATTCGTCAGGGCGCGCGAGGCGAGGTCGTACGAAAAGATGTCCGAGCGCCCGCCCCGCAGAGCGCGGAAGACGACGAGATTTCCGTCGGACGAGAACGCGGGATTCAACTGCTGGTCGAGGTCCGGCATTTCGACGCGTTCGCGGATGCCGCCGGTCAGCGCGTTTAAGAGGAGCAGATCCCGCCCGCGCTCGCGGCGCGCGAAGACCGCCACCGTGTTTCCGTCCGGAGAGACACCGACGTCGGCGCCGCTCTGGGGCCCCGTGGTCACCCACTGCGACACGAGGTATTCGTAGTTGGTGGTGTAGCCCCTGGTCAGGTTCTTGTAGATCTTCCGGTCGCGGGTCGACAGCACGATGACGTCCGCGTCCTCCTTGTAGGTGGAGAGCGCCACGACGAAATCGCCCGAGGGATAGGCGCGAGGGGAGGTTTCCGCCGACGGCGAGTCCACGACCTTGAACTTCTCGCCGAAGTCGATCGGTTCGCCCTTGTCGGCGAGGATCTTCAGAAATCGCTGGCGCAGATAGCGCCGGAACTTGATGTCGAAGTCTTCGCCGGTAATGTTGAACTGCCGCTTGACGGCTTTCTCGATCGAGGGACCGATCTGATTCCGGAATTCGTAGACGAACTCCCGAACCGAGTCCTTCCCCCATTCCGCCGCCATGAAGTCGAAGACGGCGTGCCCGAAGCGGTACGCGAAGAATCCCTGGATTCCCTTCTTGGTGACTTCCGGGACCTGGTCGGCGAGCACCGCGTCGCGCAGAACCATCCGGTCCTTGTTGTCTTCGTCGTTGCCGAAATATGAGGCCATCCCTTCCGTCAGCCACTGCGGCGCGTTTGTGGTGGCGGCGCGCAGGTAGTTGCCGCTGAACAGGATCTCGAACTGGAAGACGTGGGTCAGTTCGTGGGCGATCAACTGCTGAAGCTTCTCTTCCGGAAGGTCGACCGGGAGCACCATGCGGTTGCGCGAGGGCAGCGCGAAGGCGCCGACCCCCTCGGGGATGAAGTTCAAGAGAGTGTTGGTCTGCTCGAAGTCTGAGTGGGTCGCGTAATAGATCAGGTTGATGGGCTTGGGAATCTGGAAATTCAGCTGACGGGAGATGTCGTCGTAGGCGCTCTCGGCGTAGGACGCCACCTTCTGAAGCGACGGACGCTCCCGCTCGTAGAAGTAGATCGTGAAGTGGGTCGAGCG